>DAOUPC010000259.1 GCA_030626365.1 Paracoccaceae bacterium | reverse complement strand
ATTGCATCAGCGCATCCTGAAGCGCATCCCTGCGGGTGCTGTCCTGCATCCGCTCGACGATACCCGGCCCTGGATCGGCGGGTTCATGCACATCATCCAGCGCCGCCATCCCGCCACGTTGCCGCCGCCTGACGTCCAGACACAGGTTCACCACCACACGGTAGAGCCAGGTACTGACCCTGGCCTTGCCCGGCTGCCAGTCCGGCGACATGCGCCACAGGCGCAACATTGCCTCTTGGGTCACATCCTCGGCCTCGGCCCGGTCGCCAAGAACCCGCAGCGCCACACCATACGCGCGCGGGGCCAACCGGCGCGTCAATTCCTGCGCAGCACCCTGATCACCATTGGCAAACAGCACCAACAACGCATCATCATCCGGCGCGGGTGTGTTCACCACGGCCCGCGCCCCAAAGGTGGGCATTGCCCCGAAACCGGCTGTCCCGGATATGGTTGCAACGCCCTGCGCACCCTCAGTCCTTGTGCCCGTGCTTGCCATGGTGGCCTTTTTTGTGCTCACCCATCCCTTCACGCGCCTCGCTGTATTCCTGTTCCGAAATACCACCGCTGCCGTCCAGATCGAAACGTTCGAACATCCGGCCCGCGCGCCGTGGTCCGGGCATTTCCGCCTGAGACAGGGCACCATCGCCGTCCTTGTCAAACCGTTTGATCATACCTGTAACCCGGTCCGCCGCCTTCTTTTGGGCCCGTGCCTCCATTTCCGACCGGCTTAGCAGGCCATCGCCATCTGTGTCGGCCTTGGCAAAACGGGCCGCCGCGCGGTCCTCCATTTCAGCGGCGGTAATCTGACCATCGCCATTCGTATCCAGTTCCTGAAAGGTCATCCGTGGCCCGTGCCCGCCACCACCCGACCCAGAGGCCAGCAACGGTGTCGCCGCAAGGGCCAGTCCGGCCATGATGATCCCAGTGATAAAATGCGCGTTTCTCATCTGTTGTCCTTTTGCGTTTGATCCGTGGCGACCCGTTGGGGCCAACCATACATCTCAAACGCAGCGGGTGCAGGTTTCCGTCGCTTTTTTCGCAAACGCCCCCCACAGGGCTTTGCGCCATCACGCCGCAGCGCTATGGTGTGCCGTTCCAAACGGGGCCTTTCCCCGGTTCACGCGGCTCACCAGTCGTCGATCTTTAGCCACCGATCTTCAACCAGGGTATCCCATGTCCGAAAACATGACAGTCCAACCGCCCGGCCCTTTGGTCGAACGCGCCCTTTGGCCGGCGCTGGCCAGGGGCTGGCGGCGCAAATGCCCCAAATGCGGCGATGGGGCGTTGCTGCACAGTTATCTCAAGGTAAAGGCGTCCTGTGCCGCCTGTGATCAGGAATTTCACCACCACCGGGCCGATGATGGCCCTGCCTACCTTACCATCCTGATTGTCGGACATATCATGGCCCCGTCCCTTTTGGCGGTGTTCACAACCTGGCGCCCCGAACCTTTGACGCTGTTTTCGATCTTTGCGGTTGGCTGCATCGCATTGTCGCTTTATCTTCTGCCCAGATTGAAAGGGGCCGTTGTCGGGTTTCAGTGGGCGCGCCGGATGCACGGCTTCTCTGGCCCTGCCTGATCTTCTCTGACCCTACCTGATCTTTTCTGGCCCTGCCTGATCTTTTCAGATATGCGAGGCCCAATGAACACCAACACCATCCCCATAGACAAAACCGCAATCCGCAATGCCGCGACGGTAATCGTCCTGCGCGACAGGATGGGCGAGCCGTCGATTCTGATGGGCCAGCGCGGTGCCAAAGCCGCGTTCATGCCCAACAAATTCGTCTTTCCGGGCGGGGCCGTGGACGCCGGCGATGGCGCGATCCCACTGGCCACGCCGCTGAATGAGCTGTGCCATTCCCGCCTGTCCGACAACGCCCCTGATGAATTGCAACAGGCCCTTGCCGCCGCCGCCATCCGCGAGCTGTGGGAAGAAACCGGCCTTGTTCTGGGCACCCCCGGCACCTGGAACGATGAACCGCCACAGGACTGGCGCGGGTTTGCCGATACCGGCCACCTGCCTGCGGCGGGGGATCTGCAATTCGTGTTTCGTGCCCTGACCCCGCCGGGGCGCCCACGGCGCTTTGATGCGCGGTTCTTTCTGGTCGATGCCGGTGCCGTTCAAAGCGATCTGGATGATTTCACCCATGCCTCGGATGAACTGTCGCATCTGCAATGGATCAAGCTGGGCGATGCACGCCGCTTTGACCTGCCCTTTATCACCGAAGTCGTGCTGGCCGAGGTGGCAAGCCGCGTGACCGAATGGGCCGCCCCCGAATCGGTGCCCTATTTCCGCAATGACGACGAGGCGAGCCTGTTTCTGCGCCTGCGTGGCTATCCGATGCCTGACGACTGATGTGCCTGCTTCTTGCACCCGGCACCCGGCACCCCTATACGCGCGATCATGCCTGATACCAGTTCCAACCGCCCCGCTTTGCCCCCCGAGATCGCCCGCCGGCGTACCTTTGCCATCATCTCGCATCCGGATGCGGGCAAAACCACCCTGACCGAAAAATTCCTGCTGTATGGCGGGGCCATTCAGATGGCCGGACAGGTGCGCGCCAAAGGCGAAGCACGCCGCACGCGGTCAGATTTCATGCAGATGGAAAAAGACCGGGGCATTTCGGTGTCGGCATCGGCAATGTCTTTCGATTACAACGGCTTGCGCTTTAACCTTGTGGACACGCCGGGCCACAGCGACTTTTCCGAAGACACCTATCGCACGCTAACGGCGGTGGACGCCGCCGTGATGGTGATCGACGGGGCCAAGGGTGTGGAAAGCCAGACGCAAAAGCTGTTCGAGGTATGCCGCCTGCGTGACCTGCCAATCCTGACCTTCTGTAACAAGATGGACCGCGAAAGCCGCGATATATTCGATATCATTGACGAAATTCAGGAAAATCTGGCCATCGACGTGACCCCGGCCAGTTGGCCAATTGGTCAGGGCCGGGATTTTATCGGCTGCTATGACATCCTGCGCGACCGCCTTCAATTGATGGACCGCGCGGACCGCAACAAGCTGGCCCAAAGCATTGAAATCAACGGGCTGGATGACCCGAAGCTGGCCGAACATGTGCCCGCCCACCTGCTGGGCCCGTTTCTGGAAGAACTGGAAATGGCGCGTGAACTATTGCCACAGATGGACCATCAGGCGCTGCGGGACGGGACGCTGACGCCGATCTGGTTTGGCTCGGCTATCAATTCGTTCGGGGTGCAGGAACTGATGGACGGGATCGCCAAGTACGGACCGGAACCGCAGATCCAAAAGGCCGAACCGCGCAATATCTTACCCGAAGAAACAAAGGTTTCCGGCTTTGTCTTCAAGGTTCAGGCGAACATGGACCCCAAGCACCGCGACCGGGTTGCCTTTGTGCGCATGTCCTCGGGGCACTTTCGCCGGGGTATGAAACTGACCCATGTGCGCGCCAAGAAGCCGATGACCATATCCAGCCCGGTTTTGTTCCTTGCCTCGGATCGCGAGTTGGCAGAAGAGGCCTGGGCCGGCGATATCATCGGCATTCCCAACCACGGCCAGTTGCGCATTGGCGACACCCTGACCGAAGGCGAAGCATTGCATGTGACCGGCATCCCCAGTTTTGCGCCGGAATTGTTGCAGGGGGTGCGCGCGGGCGATCCCCTGAAATCCAAACACCTGGAAAAGGCGCTGATGCAGTTTGCCGAAGAGGGGGCCGCCAAAGTGTTCAAGCCCTCGATCGGTTCGGGCTTTATCGTGGGCGTTGTCGGGCAGTTGCAATTTGAGGTGCTGGCCAGCCGAATAGAGCTGGAGTACGGCCTGCCGGTACGGTTTGAGGCATCGCAGTTCAATTCGGCCAGATGGGTAAGCGGCGACAAGCAAGCCATTGAT
>DAOUPC010000143.1 GCA_030626365.1 Paracoccaceae bacterium | reverse complement strand
GTGGCCAGCCCGGCGCGGGCCTCGTCCAGATCGGCCCCGGCGCTGAACACCCGGCCCGTTCCGGTCAGGATCAGCGCCCGTGCCCCACTGGCCGACCGGGCAATATCAACCAGATCACCCAGCATTGCGCGGGTCAGCGAATTGGCCTTTTCGGGTCGCTCAATCGTTACCGTCCACAACCCGCCATCCTTATCCAGCCGGATCATATCAGATTGGCCCGTCGGCGGATGTCTTCGTCACGCAGGGAAATTTCGGCACCTATGAATTCGTCCGCATCTGGTGAACACATCCACAACAGGGCGCGGGCGGGCCAGTCGGCGGGAATGTGATCTTCCCAGTTCAGCTCACTTATCGGATTGATGCCTGATGCCTTGATTTCACGTTGCATCTGGGTTGCCACGGTGCCCGGCGACAGGCCAAGCGCGCGTATCCCCTGATTGCGGGCCTCTTTATCAAGACAGGCCGTCAGCATCGCCGCCCCGGCTTTGGACGCGCAATAGTGGCTCCAGGCCTCGACCGGGCCGTGTGCCGCGCCGGAACTGACCGTCAGAATGGTGCCGCCACCGGCCTTTTGCATCACCGGCAAAGCCGCGCGCATACCGTGAAAGACCCCCTTGAGGTTGATGTCGATGGCATGACCCCAGCCCGCCGGGTCCGCCGACCACATATGCGAGATAGGCGCAATCACACTGGCATTGCCGATCAGAACGTCAAGCCCGCCGAACCGCCCAACGGTGGCCTGAACGGCGGCCTCGACCTGGGCGTAATCGGCGACATCACAGGGTATGGCCATTGCCGCATCGCCGATCCTGGCCGCAAGCGCCGCGATGGCGTCACCGCTGCGTGCCAGCAGCGCAACATTGGCCCCGGCTGCGGCAAAGACCCGTCCGGCCTCGGCCCCTATGCCACGGCTTGCCCCGGTGATCAGAACAGTTTTTCCTGTCAAATCCATCACAAATTTCCCCTCAACTTTATGTACTTGCCCGTGTAATGTGATGGGGGAGTATGGTCCACCCCTGCCCCCTTGACGAGGCACCCCCAAGGGCAGAGCATGGGCCGGTAAATTTTAGGGAAGGGTTCGCTTATGAACGCATATTTCACACGTGGCATAGGTGCTGCGCTATTGTTTGCATCGGCCACGCAGATGGCACAGGCCGATGTAACGGCCCAGGATGTCTGGGCCGATTGGAAAAATTACATGTCCAGCGTCGGCTATGACGTGACAGGTTCCGAAAGCACATCAGGCGGAACGCTGACAATCAGCGACCTGTCAATGTCGATGGATATGCCCGAGGGCGAAGGGACGGCTTCTATCGCCATGTCCTCACTGGTGCTTACCGGAAACAGCGATGGAACCGTTGCTGTAACCATGCCGGGCACCATGCCAATGCACATATCCGGGCAGGATGGCGGCGAAGAATTCGACGTTGTGATCAATTACAACCAAAGCGGCAATTCGCTGATCGTGTCCGGTTCGCCGAATGACATGAGCTATAATTATGCGGCGTCGCAGGTCAATCTGGCGCTGGCCTCGCTTTCGGTGAACGAAAAACAGATGCCACCGGGCCTGGCACGGGTTTCCGTGACCCTGAGCAACGTCATCAGCAGCGCCCAGATGAAACAGGACGGCATGCGCGACTATTCCCAGCGTATGAGCGCCGATTCGCTTAACTATGACATGGCGTTCAAGGACCCTGATTCGGACGACAATGGCGAATGGACCGGGTCCATTCAGGGGCTTTCCTTTCAGGGCGGCGGCGTAATTCCGCTTGAGATGAACACCAGCGACTTTCAGGCCATGCTGGCCGCCGGGTTCGCCTTTGACGGCATGTTTGAATATGCCTCTGGCAATTCCAACATGCGCGCAATCGGCGACGGTCAGGATTTCTCGTTCACCAGTACTTCGCAGGGCGGAAAACTGGGTGCAAAAATAGATGCCTCGCATATCGCCTATGATGTCAGTCAAAAGGGCACAGAGATCACCGTCACCACCAACCAGTTGCCTTTCCCGATCTCGCTGGGAATGGCCGAAACCGGATTCAGCATCGATATTCCGGTCGCCCCGTCAGATCAGGAACAAGATTTCGCAATGTCGATGAAGATGCGTGATTTCACCATATCCGACATGATCTGGGGCATGTTTGACCCCGGTCAGGTGCTGCCACGTGACCCGGCGACCATCGCACTGGATCTGTCCGGCAAGGCCAAGGTTCTGATGAATTTCCTTGACCCCGAAGTGGCCGAGAAACTGGACGACCTCAACTCTCCTCCGGGCGAGGTGAACGCGCTGACCATCAAAGAGATGCTGGTGTCTGCCGCAGGGGCCAAGTTTTCGGCAACCGGCGATTTCACCTTTGACAACAGCGATTTGGCATCGTTTGACGGGATGCCGGCCCCTACGGGTGTTGCCAACCTTGAACTGAACGGGGCCAACGGGCTGATGGATAAGCTGATCCAGATGGGGATGATGTCTGATTCCGATGCCATGGGCGCGCGGATGATGATGGGTATGCTGGCCGTTCCGGGTGCCGGAGAGGACACCCTGACCTCAGAAATCAAGATCAACGGCGAAGGTCACATCATGGCTAACGGGCAGCGTATCAAGTAACGCCGCACGACGAACACAAAGGGATTGATCCCGATAAGGGGGCCGCGTTTTGCGGCCCTCTTTTGTGGCGCAACCCTTGCGGGATGGGGCCACCACCGCTACCTCGTACTTCAAAGATATGACAGGGAACGCTCATGACCTTATCGCCAGATGATCTTTGCCAGGCCCTGTTGGATGCGGCCCGCGTGGCCGGGGCCGATACCGCCGATACCATTGTCGTTTACGCCAGTTCGGTGTCCGTGAACATGCGCGCGGGCGCCCTGGAACATGCCGAACGGTCCGAGGCAACTGACCTGGGCCTGCGGGTGCTTTTGGGGCAACGTCAGGCGATCGTGTCCACCTCTGATATCCGGCCCGAAACCCTTGCGGCGGTGGCCGAGCGTGCCGTGGCAATGGCATCCGAGGCGCTGGAAGATCCGTTTGCCGGGCTGGCCGACCCGGCCCAACTGGCCACGGGTTGGGACAGTGATGCGCTTGAACTGGCCGATCCTGCCCAAGAACCGCACCCCGACACCCTACAGGATGACGCGCGCGCCGCAGAGGCGGCGGCACTGGTCGTTGATGGGGTGTCCCAGGTACAGACGGCCAGCGCATCCTATGGCGAAGCGCGGGTTCACATGGCGGCCAGCAACGGGTTTTCCGGTGGGTATCGGCGTACCAGCCGGTCAATTTCCTGTGTGGCGATTGCCGGTGAAGGAACCGGGATGGAGCGCGATTATGACGGGGACGGGCGCAGTTTTCAGTCTGACCTGCGCCCGGCGGGCGAGATTGGCACAATCGCCGGGCAGCGGGCGGTTGAACGGTTGGGTGCGCGCAAACCGGCCACCGGCACCTATCCGGTGCTGTTTGACGAACGCATTTCATCCTCGTTGATCGGGCATCTTATGGCGGCGGCCAACGGGGCGGCAATTGCGCGCGGGGCCTCGTGGCTGATCGGTGCGCTGGGCGAACCGGTCCTGCCGGACGCCTTGTCGCTGATCGAAGACCCCCACCGCCCGCGTATCGGCGGGTCGCGCCCGTTTGATGCCGAAGGGTTGGCCACGCAGAAACGCACCGTCGTTGAAAATGGCCGGCTGACCGGCTGGACCCTGGATTTGTCCAGCGCGCGCAAGCTGGGTATGGAATCGACCGGGAACGCCGTTCGGGGCACCTCTGGTCCGCCCTCGCCCGCCAACTGGAACCTGAGCCTGACACAGGGCACGCACAGCCGCGCGGATTTGTTGCGCGACATGGGCACCGGGTTGCTGGTCACGTCGATGATCGGGTCAACCATCAACCCCAATACGGGCGATTATTCCCGTGGTGCGGCAGGGTTCTGGGTTGAGAATGGCGAACTGGTCTATCCGGTCAATGAATGCACCATCGCCGGAAACCTGCGCGACATGCTGCGCCGGATCGTGCCCGCCAATGATGCGCGCACCTATCTGTCGCGGATCGTGCCGTCGCTGTTGATTGAGGGGATGACCCTTGCCGGAAACTGACCTGACCCTGCTGATTGATGCTGCGCGCGAGGCCGGAAAAATTGCCACCGGGTATTCGGGCAAGGACGCGCGGCGTTGGGACAAACCCGACGGGGCCGGGCCGGTGACCGAGGCCGACCTGGCCGTCAACACAATGCTTGAGGAACGCCTGCAGGCCGCGCGGCCCGATTACGGCTGGCTGTCCGAAGAAACCGACGACAACACCGACCGGCTGAACCATGACCGTGTGTTCATCATCGACCCGATTGATGGCACCCGGAGCTTTGTCGAAGGTTCGTCCACATGGGCACATGCGCTGGCGGTGGCCGACAAGGGCATTGTCACCGCTGCCGTGATCTATCTGCCGTTGCGTGATCTGATGTATGTGGCGGCCGCCGGGCAGGGCGCGTTTCTGAACGAAACCGCCATCACCCCGTCACACCCCGCCAGCCTGGGCGCGGCTGACATTCTGGCCGCCCGCCCGAACATGGAGGCCATGCACTGGAAAGGTGGCAAGGTGCCGTCCTTTACCCGGTCCTACCGGCCATCTCTGGCCTATCGGCTGGCGCTGGTCGCACAGGGGCGGTTTGACGGAATGCTGACCCTGCGCCCCAGTTGGGAATGGGACATTGCCGCCGGTGATCTGATCCTGCGCGAGGCCGGCGCGCTATGCAGCGACCGCCACGGTGTGCCGCTGCGGTTCAACAACCCGCACCCCAAGGTGAACGGCGTGGTGGCGGCGGGTAAAACCCTGCACCGCCAGATCAGCATGGCCCTTGTCCCCGACAGCCCCTACTGAGCCGCCTTGACGCATCCCTGCATTTGCGTAGGTTGCACCCAAACCAAAAAGGACATTATCCCATGGCCCAACGCCTGCATCTTGTTTTCGGGGGCGAATTGATCGACCCGACCCACAATACGTTCAAGGATGTGGACGACATCCATATCGTGGGCATGTTCCCGGATTACCAAAGCGCCTATAATGCCTGGAAATCCGAAGCACAGCGCACTGTGGACAATGCGCATATGCGTTACTTTATCGCCCATATCCACCGTTTGCGCGACGAAAAGGCCGAAGCATCGGCCACCGAAGAACTGGGCTGAGCCAATGGCCCGGTCGCTGGGATTTGCCGCATATCGCGCGCTGTCACGGCGCAAATCCGGGCCGGGACCGTCCATTTCCCACCCGCGCCCGGATGGTCAGGTGCTTTGGATACATGCCGCTAGCGCCGAGCGCCTTCTGGCCCTGAATGAACTGGCGCTAAGGGTGCAGAACCAGCGCGATGACCTGGTGATCCTGATCACCACGAATCCGGTATCGGTTGACGCGGCACCGGTGGCCCCAAATCTGGATGCGTTTGGAATTCAGGTGGACAGGTTTGCCTCTGATCACCCGACAGAAGTCGGACAGTTCCTTGACCATTGGAAACCGGACATCTGCCTGTGGGCCGGGGCAACGTTGATGCCAAACCTGATCAGCCAGTCCGCGGATCGTGGCATTGCAATGATCCTTGTCGACGTAAGCCAGGATGACTTTCCGTTTCGCCGGCACAAATGGTTTCCCGACCTGACCCGTTCCAGCCTGAGGTGCTTTGAAACCATCATGACCAACAGTCAGGCGGCCTCGGATATGTTGTACCGTATCGGGGTGCCGGATGACACGGTTTCCACGTCTGAGCCCCTGCACTATGGGCCAAGCCCACCGCCCTTTGCCGAAGAGGATCTGTCGGCCACATCACAGCAGCTTACCGGGCGACCACTTTGGCTTGCGACGCATGTTCGGGCCGATGAATTCGAACCGGTCCTGGCAGCCCACCGGGCCGCACTGCGACTGGTACACCGATTGCTTCTGGTTCTGGTCGTGGCAGACCCCGATACGCTGGACGGGCTGGCCGAAAACCTGAAGGGCAGCGGCCTGCGTTTTGTCCGCTGGCGGGTTGGCGACGATATTGAGGACAATACCCAGGTGCTGATCTCTGACGGGGTTGACGATCTGGGCCTGTGGTATCGGATGGCCCCGTTGACGTTCATGGCCTCGTCCCTGTCCGCCGGCAATGCCGGGCGCAACCCGCTTGAGGCGGTGGCGCTGGGTTCGGCCGTTTTGTTTGGCCCGCATGTGCCGAACCATCGGGCCACCTATTCGCGGCTGACCACGGTGGGCGCGGCGCGGATGGTGGCTGACGCCGAAGGGCTGGGCGCGGCGGTTACCCGGCTGGTGGCCCCCGATCATGCGGCCGCCATGGCGCTGGCGGGCTGGCGGGTTGTGACCGAAGGGGCAGAGTTAACGGATCAACTGGTCGAACTGGTGCAGGACCGGCTGGACAGGCAGGGGCCGGACCATGCGCGCCCCTGATTTCTGGCACACCACACCAGACCGGCGGGATTGGCGCGCCAGGCTTTTGGCACCGCTGGGCCGGGTTTATGGCTGGGCCACGGCCCGGCGATTGGCGCAGGGCGACGGTATTGATCCGGGCGTACCTGTCATTTGTGTCGGCAACCTGAATGCCGGGGGCACCGGCAAAACACCCACCGTGATCTGGGTGGTTGAGCGTCTGCGCGATATGGGTCACGAACCGCATGTGGTCACGCGGGGCTATGGCGGCAAGCTG
This sequence comes from Paracoccaceae bacterium, assembly GCA_030626365.1. Classification (GTDB taxonomy): domain Bacteria; phylum Pseudomonadota; class Alphaproteobacteria; order Rhodobacterales; family Rhodobacteraceae; genus NVQY01. The sequence goes on along the minus strand of DAOUPC010000143.1, from coordinate 584 downwards.
GAAGGGCCGGTCTGCGTCAGCCCTTCGGGTCACAAGGCGGGTGACGTTGGTGACGAACCTTTGCTGCTGGCCGCCTTTGGCGAGGTCTGGGTTGCCCGTGATCGTGCCGCAGGGGCAAGGGCGGCGGCACAGGCCGGGGCCAGTGTGATTGTGCTGGATGACGGGTTCCAGAACCCTGCACTGACCAAGGATCTGTCAATCGTGGTGGTCGATGCGGCGCAGGGGTTTGGCAACGGGCTGTGCCTGCCGGCCGGCCCGCTGCGCGAACCGGTCACGGTGGGTCTGAAGCGTGCCGATCTGGTGCTGTCGCTGGGGCCGGATGACGCGCAGGCGGGTTTCGCGGATGACTGGGCTAAATGCCTGGGCGTGCCCCATGCCACGGGGGAACTTGCGCCGCTGCAAACCGGCATGGACTGGGCGGATGCACGGGTTCTGGCCTTTGCCGGGATCGGGCAGCCACACAAGTTCTTTGCCACCCTGCGTGGGCTTGGCGCGGATCTGGTCCGGGCCGAGGCACTGGACGATCACCAGCCACTGACCAGCACACTGATGGCCCGGCTAGAGGCCGAGGCCAGGATCAGCGG
>DAOUPC010000063.1 GCA_030626365.1 Paracoccaceae bacterium | reverse complement strand
TGTCACCTTGTGCGCAGGCATCGCCCAGAACGTGGATATTTTCATCCACCCGGCTTTGCATCGTGTGCCCCGAAACCGGTGCCCAGTTGCACTCTGTAATGCCGGCCATTACACAGATACGGCCAGCCTTCATCGCCGGAATGACGTTGCAGACATCTGCCTTGATCACCTCACCGTCGATATCGACGGTCATGGCACCGGGATCAACCGTAACATTGTCACCGCCAAAGTCCTTACCGATCCATTCAATCATGCCATCATAGTGAGTGCCCCACCCTTCCTGAAACAGCGCCATCTTGGAAAACTTTGGCTTGGGGTCGGCGATAATGATCTTGGCCGTCGGGTTGGTTGCCTTCAGCGCGTGCGCAACCATGGAAACCCTTTCATACGGTCCCGGCGGGCAGCGGAATGGGTTGGGCGGGGCCACCATTACATAGGTGCCGCCCTGTGGCATCGCGTTTATCTGCGCCTTTAGCAGTTCACTTTGTGATCCGGCCTTATAGGCGTGTGGCATGGCGTTTTGCGCCGAGATATCCCAACCGGGCACCGCACCATCGACAAAATCAATGCCGGGGCTTAGCACCAGCCGGTCATAAGGCAGCTTGCCGCCCCCGGCCAGGCTGACGGTGCGCGCATCCCGGTCAATGCCTATGGCCCAGTCATGCACCACATTGATCCCGTATTCTGCCGCCAGCTTGCCATAGGTGTGGCCAATGCTGGACAGTTCGCGGAACCCGCCCAGATAAAGGTTCGAGAAAAAGCAGGTGTAATAATTTCGGGTTGGTTCAACCAGTGTGACATCGATTGCCCCTTTGGAGCCTTTGGCGATATAGCGCGCCGCAGTCGCACCACCGGCCCCGCCGCCAATGACCACAACGCGGGGTCTGGCGTGGCCATCTGCCATGACCATCGGTGCCGCAAGCGCCGTGGCCGCAACCGCGGCCCCCTTGCCAAGGAAATTTCTTCTGTTCAGTGTCATTATCTTCCCTCCTGGTTGGTTGCGTGTTTATTTCAGGTTCTCAAAATAGGCGGCAAGCGCCGCGATCTCTTCGTCCTCCAGCCGCCCGGCCATCATCTGCATCACCGGATGCGGGCGGATCTTGCGTTTATAGGCGTGCATCGCGGCCACAAAATCCTCGGCTGGCCAGCGGATGATCGACGGGATGCCCGCATCGCTGCCATCGCGCTGATGGCAGGTGGTGCATTCGGCGCTTAGGTATTCGCCATATTCCGGGTCACCAATCAGCGCGAGCGTTTCCCGCGACAATTCCACCTCGTGCAGGATTGCGGTTGGGGCGGCCTCGGGGATGTCGGACGGATTGTCCGAGAATCTGCGCAGATAGGCCAGAACATCCTGACGATCATGCCGATCCTTAAGGCCACGAAAGCTCATCCTGGTGCCGGATACCAGCGCCTTGGGGTTTTCCAGATAGGCATCCAGCCGCGCAAGATCCCATATCAGTCCGTCGCTGGCCGCGCGCCGGATGCCCTTGGAATAAAAGAACCCGTCAACCGCCGCCGCCTTGCGTCCAAAAATACCGTTCAGGTGCGGGCCAATCCGGTTCTTTGCGCCCTTACCAACCTGATGGCAGCCGGTGCATTTGGCATATATCTGCGCCCCGCGTTCGGCGTTGCCAATCGCCGTTACATCATGTTCGCCCCGGACCGGGCCGGCCAGTATGCCCAGCGCCACCAGCACTGGCATGATCCTGATGATCCGGCGCACGCCCGGCTAACCCGAAAAAGACGTCAGATAGGCGATAACCGCCGCAATGTCGTCTTTCTTTCTAAGCCCGGAAAAGGACATTTTCGTCCCCTTCATATAGCTTTTTGGTTTGGTCAGAAATGCGGCCAGTTCTTTGCTGGTCCAGATCAGCCCACCCTTGCCCGCCGCCTGCATGGGTTTGGAATAGCGATATCCGTCCGCCACCCCCGCAGGTGCATCAACGATACCGGTCAGGACCGGCCCGATGCGGGTTTTCGCGCCTTCCCCGACCTGATGGCAGGATTTACATTTCCTGAACACCTTTTCCCCAGCCGCCAGAAGGGCGGGGTCAGTGGGGGGGGGCACGGCCTGCGGCGGTTCCGGCGTTTGCGATTGCGGCGTCACGTCAAGGGTGCCGGCCCGCGTGGTGATCTGAACGTTGTCCTTGCAGCGTTCCATGCAGGGCACCCGGCTGAATGCCGGATATTCCGCCTGTGCGCGGTCATCAATGATGAACCCACCCGCGTTGGGCATTTCCACCGTCAGGAAATTGCCCTGCGTCAGCACAAATTTCTCATCCACCAGATCGTTGGAATAAAGCAGGAAAGCCACCAACGCATAGACCTCGTCCGTCGCAAGGGTCTGGGCATTTCCATAGGGTTTTGAGCGATGGATATAATCCCACAGCGTCGACAGATAGGGCCAGTATGACCCCACCGTCTTGACCGGGTCGTCATGGTCCAGCGTATCCTGCCCGCCCGACAGGGCAGGCCAGTTGTCCACCCCTTCGGCAAAATCACCATGGCAGGCGGCGCAGCGCTCTGAAAACAATGCCTCTCCGGCCTCGACAGATCCGGAACCGGGCGGCAATCCGGTGCCATCGGGGCGCACATCATGGTCCCATGCGGCAATCTCGTCCGTCAAAGCAGGGCGGCCAAGCCCATAGGGACCGGCCAGCGCGGCGGACCCCGCTGTCAAGGTCGCGGTCAGCACAATGGCGACAATCAGATCACGACACTTCGACATTCTCGGCCTCTCCGTTTGGGGTGACCAGCCATGTCTGAATACCATTGTTGTGATAGACCGAGTTCATGCCGCGCACCTCGCGCAGCGCGTTCTTGGTTGGCTGCACATAGCCCGTTGCGTCACGCGCACGGGCCTGCAACAGCATCTCGCGGCCATCCCAATCGGTATCAAGATAGAACCGCGTCAGGGCCTTGTCGTGCTGATGCCCGGCCAGCCGGGCCGCAACCCAATTGGCCCCGCCATCAACCGACACATCAACCTGCGTTATCGCCCCGCGCCCCGACCATGCCAGCCCGGTAATGACCAACGGGCCGGTGCCATGGCGGATCGGCGATTGCGGGCTGGGGCTGGTGATGACCGATTTTGCGTCCATCTCCCATGTCCATTTGCGCGCGGTGCCATCGCCCAGAAGGTCGGTGTATTTGCTGGTTTCTTCCTTGGCCTCGACCGGGCCATCCATCACTTCGATGCGGCGCAGCCATTTGATCCAAAGGTTGCCTTCCCAGCCCGGCACCACCAGCCGCACAGGGTATCCGTGTTCGCGGCGCAGGGCCTCTCCGTTGGCCTTGAACGCCACAAGGCAGTCGTCCAGCACCTTTTCCAGCGGGATCGAGCGGCCATTTGAAGACGCATCCGCGCCTTCGACATAAACCCATTTGCCCGCCGCCTGAATCCCCGCCTCTTGCAGCAGGGTGCGCAGCGGCACGCCGGTATATTCCATGTTGTGGATCATGCCGTGGGTGAATTGCGCCCCGTTCAACTGCGCCCCGGCCCATTCCATGCCGGTGTTGGCGGCACATTCACAGAAATAGACGTGGTTTTCACGCGGGAAGCGTTCAAGGTCTTCGTAGGTAAAGACCAGCGGCTGATCGACCAGCCCGTTGATCATCAGGCGGTAATCCTGTTTGGACAGATCAATTGCGCCCGAATGGTGCCGTTCAAACGCACAGCCCTGCGGGGTGATGGTGCCGTCCAGCGCATGGATCGGGGTAAAGTTGATCGAACTGATGGTGTCGGCGGTCAGCCAGTCCACATTGCGCCGGATCACATCGGATTCGTATTTGACCGGCAGGCCATAGGGCGTGGCATCGACCCCGTCGCCATGACCACTGGCCCAGTCCTGCACCTGCGTGATCAGCGGATCACCTGCCGCCCCCGCATGTGCCGCGCCCCCGACCACAGCCCCAGCTCCTGCCAGAAACTGACGGCGCGATGGTTTTCGGGCTTTCGTTTTGTCCGACACCTTTTTCACCTTCTACTTATACAGCACCGTTTATGCAGACCCCCCTCAGGCCCCCCTTTTAGGCCCCGATCACCTTGACCGAGTTGTTCGGCGACACCGATACGGTGCCCTGCTTGCGTATGTGGCTTTCCACCACATCCCATATCTGCGGGCCCTCGGTGCCTTCGTTTACCGATGCCCAGCCAGCAACCACATAGGTCTTTGCCGGGTCGATGCGCTCTCCGGTTTTCAGCAGGGTCAGATCGCTGATCCGGCTGCCCTGTGGCTTGGTCACATCGATACTATAGCCCAGACCGCCAGTGCGCACCATGTCGCCGCCCTGTTGGTAATAGGGGTCCGGGTTCAGCAGGTTATCGCCCACGTCCTCTAATATCACCTGAATGAATTCGCCGGTCATTTCGGTGCGGTAGGCCTCTCCGTAGGTCATCGAAGTGACGTTCCAGATGTCTTCGCGGGTGATGTCCTGCCCCGGCAGGATCGACGGACCCCAGCGCACACCGGGCGACAGGGCGATGTCGGCCTCGCGTTCGGAAATCAGCGCATCACAGATCAGGTCATCCCATGTGCCGTTGAAATTGCCGCGCCGGTAAAGCAGCCCGTCGGTCTGGCCGATTACCTCTGACAGTTGCGCCTTGTGGGGGGCGCGTTCGGCCTCGATCAGTTTGGTGATGGTCGGGTCGGGCGCGATCACGTCACTGAAAACCGGGATCAGCTTGTGACGGAACCCCATCATCCTGCCATCCCGCACGTCCAGATCGACCCTGCTCACGAATTTACCGTTTGATCCCGAGGCAACGATTATGGTCTGCCCCACCAGCACCGGTTCGGGCAGCGCATCATGGGTGTGGCCCGACAAGATCACATCAATGCCCTGCACACGCCCGGCCATCTTCTTGTCCACGTCAAAGCCATTGTGGCTAAGGCACACAACCAGTTCGGCCCCCGCCGCGCGGACCTCATTGACCATCGCCTGCATGTTTTCGTCGCGGATACCAAAGCTGTATTCGGGGAACATCCAGCCGGGGTTGGCAATTGGCATATAGGGGAACGCCTGACCGATCACGGCAATCTTGACGCCGCCGCGTTCAAAGAACTTGTAGGGCTTGAACAGTTCGGCCGGTTCATCCCATTCGGCATCGAATATGTTCTGGCCCAGCGCCACGAATGGCAGGCCCTCGATGATTTCGCCAATCCGCTCTGAGCCAAGCGTGAATTCCCAGTGAAAGGTCATCGCGTCGGGTTTCATCCCGTTCATCACATTGACCATGTCCTGACCCTGACTGTGATAACAGGTATAGGAACCGTGCCATGTGTCGCCCCCGTCCAGCAGCAGCGCATCTGGCCGGTCCGCGCGGATCGAATTGATCACCGTGGCCATCCGATCCAGCCCGCCAACCCGGCCATAACCCTGTGCCAGCGATGTGAAGTCATTATAGGTCAGCGCATAGGCCGACGGGCTGCCATCAGCGATGCCATATGCCTTGCGGAAATCGGCACCGGTCACGTGGGGCATCTGGCCCTTTGCCGCGCCGATACCAAGGTTGATCTCGGGTTCGCGAAAATAGATCGGGTTCAGCTGGCCGTGAATGTCGGTGATGTGGATCAGGCTGACATTCCCATAGGTGTCAAAGTTCAGCAACTGATCCTGGCTCAGCGATTGCTGTGCGGCCAGCCGTGCCCAGTTGCCAAAGCCAGAGGCCCCGACCAACGCCGAGGCCGCCATCGAAACCTGAAGAAAATCGCGTCTGGAGATCATCGGCGCAGCCCCTTTTATGTATGTTAAATTCGCATATATGCATGCGTAATAAATGAAAAACCCGCCCCGGTATGATCCGGGGCGGGTTTTTGTTTGGTTTAGTTACGGACAGACGGTGTTTCGACTGTCAGACCGTTTCCGCGGCTGGCCACGTAAAGTTCAAGCGCCTTGAACTCGTCGCTGCCCTGGCCAAAGGGCTTTGCACGAATGTTTTTCATGCAGCCTTTGAACCGTGCGTGCGTGGTGTTCATCTTGGCGTTCTTCAGCCGGTAGGTGGGAAAGCCGTTGATCTGCCCCTGACTCAGATGATCCGCGCGGATCATCACGTCGTAATTGTCTTCGTGGCAGTTGGAACAGGACATATCAAGCTGCCCGACACGGGTGTAATACAGCTCTTTTCCCTTTTCCCAATAGGGCGCTGCCGCCCCGTCGATGGCAACATTCACCACGCTCCCGCGCGATTGAAGACCAATCAGCGACGTCATGGCGGCCATCTTGCCCTTGGAATATTTCCACGGCTCGGCCCCCATACGTTCGGTGCGGCATTCGTTGACCAGTTCGGTTGTGGTTTCCAACTGACCCTCTGCGTTGATCCTTGGCATCGACGCGGTCAGACCGGCGAATTCCTCGGGGCCATTTTCGTGGCAGGACGAACACGCCTTGCCTTCGGACCCATCCACCTTGTCCCACAAGTCCAGCGCAACATCGACAAACACAAACGACGGATTGTCAAAATCATCCATCTGAAGTGCCTGGGTCTCTTTGGTGCGGTAAATCCACCCCGATGTGACCATGTCGATGTTTTCCAGGTGCGCCGGTGCCGAGGCACTGGTCGGTATGGTCAGATCGCCGTTGATGGTCAGCGCGGACTCTTCCCCCGCGGTCGCCATTCCGGTGCCCATCAGGGCCAGCCCGGCGATGGCAGCGGTCGTCTTAAACAGGTTCATTCCCATTTTGTATTTTTCCCTCCCTTGCTGCCGGATCACCCGATCGCGACTGATTTCTTGGTGTCATAGACAGACCCGTCATCGTCATACCAGGTGAACACAAATTCACCGGCCTCGGGCACGGTTGCGTCAAACTGGAAATACGGGTTGGTCGAGATTGCCGGCTCCATCGTGATATCAACAACGGACTTGCCGTTGAACGCGCAGGTAAAGCGATTGATGATCGAACGCGGAATGACGTTGCCTTCCTTGTCCTTGCGCTGGCCGCTTTCCATCTTGTGGCTGATCAGCGTCTTGATCGTGATCGCCTCGCCTGCGGCGGCTTTCTTTGGGACTTTGACGCGGGGTTTTACACCAGATGCCATTTTATATTTCTCCTTACTTCAGCGATGAACTGCGCAGCGATCAGCCGCCACAGCCCCCGATGGTAACTTTCACGGTCGATGCGGCGCGGATGAACGTGCCGTCGGGCATCCGGGCAATGGCGACCACATCCTGGGTGCCGGCCAGACGAATACGGGTCGAGGCAGATTGCGCCGCAGCCAGTTCACCGAAATTGAACGTCGCAACCGCAGGCGTCGGGTTGCCGGTTGCCACCAGCATGATCGCCGCCGCGCCGGGTGCGTTTACTGCCACCGGAACCGTGTTGCCGTTTTCCGCGATTTCCGGTGCCGTCAGCGTCACGCCGCCATCGGTCACGTCAGCGCCGCCGGTAAATGCGGCAATCACTTCTTCCGTCGCAGCATGAACCCGGAACGGCATGACGCTCAGCGCCACAGCCCCCAGCCCAAGTGCGATGGTTTCGCGTCTTGAGAATTCCATATATTTTCTCCTTAGAGTTTTTCGAATAGCAGGCGGGCCTGCTCTATTTCAGCGTCATCAGATAGGCGACCACATCCTCGACCTGCTGGGCCGTCAGAATGGATACGCCGTCAAATTTCTCGATCGGCCGGAAATACCCGGACTGGACATAGAAGGCCGGCATGATCGTGCCCTCGAACGTCATTTTCGAGTTTGAAACGATCCCGCGCAACTCTGCCTCGTTCCAGCGACCGGCAGCCCCGTCAAGCGTTGGCCCGACCTGACCGTGAAACGACTCCTCGGGGATTTGCGTATTGGTGTGGCACGCCAGGCAATTGCCCAGCTTGCGGTTGGCAAAAACGACCCGGCCCTCTGCGGCATCCCCGGCAACACCGGTAAGCGATGCGGCAACAGTGCCATTGTCGAACTTGACCTCTCCCGGCGCGACAGCAGCGCCCGCAAAAGCCACGGTAGACCCCAAAACAGAGGCGACCGCAGTAGCGATAAGTACTCTCATAGTTCCTCCCTTAGCACCCACGAACATTTGGTGACTGTGGTTTGCTCCTTTCACCCTAGGCCAGAGAGCCCGATTCACGCAACAACAAATTCACAACTGTGAATTGGTGGATATGTCGGGCAGCCAGAGTTATCTTTGCAATGTTTGCATAACCCCATCATTCAACGACAGAAACTTGCGGGCCCTACTGCGTGTCGCCATCATCGCGTTCACGGATCATCCTTGAATGGTAACGCTGAAAATCCTCTTCCGACTGATCCAGATAGCGTTCTTCGACAACCCACGTCAGCAGATCAAGCGTGGTTCCCGGCGCAAAAGCCCCCGGCATTATCGCCACGGCCTGTCGGCCAGCGGACTGGGTCTGATCCAGATCGGTTGGGAAAAAGATCATCGTCGGGGTGAACATCACACCCCATTTGCGCGTCGCGGCCTTTTCCGACAGAACCTCGCCATCGACATCGACAATTTCCGTCTCGCCATGCAGGTTGATCTGTACCGGAAAATACCGATCCTCGAGCATCGCCCTGACGCGCGGATCGGTAAAGGTGTTTTTGTGCATTTCATCGCAGTAAATACAACCGCGCTGTTCCACCAGAATAAGCAACCGCTTGCCTTCAGCGCGGGCCTCGGCAAAGTCCTCGGACAGGTCCTTGAACGTGTCGCGCATCCAGTCCGCCTTGTGCAGGCCGTCATCGCCAAGTTCGGTTGCCAGAACCGGCCCCCCAACAGACCCGCCAAGCACCATCAGCGCCAGTGCAAATGCAATCAGATGTTTCATGTTCGTCTTCCCCCTGTGAATTCAGACTATTTAACCGACCGTCGCAAACCCCGGCATCCAGCGGATCATCGCCGCAGCAATCAGGCTGACCCCGCCGGTTGCGATCAGGATGGCAAACAGGATCAGCATGACCCCCATGCCCTTTTCCACCCAGGCAAATGCCGTCCGGTGCCGCTGAACCCAGGCCAGAAACGGGCGCGCGAAAAAGGCCGCAACGATGAACGGCGCGGTCATCCCGACGCCGTAAACAAACAACAACAGCGCCCCGCGCCAGATATCGCCCATGCCGCTGGCAATCATCAGGATCGACGCCAGCGCCGGACCGACGCACGGCGTCCAGCCAAAGCCAAACGCCAGCCCCATCAGATAGGCCCCGGCCACCGTGCTGGGTTGCGCGCCAGTATCCAGGCGGTCCTCGCGGTACAGCAACTGCACCCGGATCACCCCCAGAAAGTGCAGGCCGAACACCACCAGAATGACGGCGGCAACGTAGGACAGCGAATCCAGATACTGGCCGAACATACGACCCATTGCCGTGGCCCCCATGCCCAACAGCATGAACACACTTGTCACGCCCAGCGCGAAAAACACCGCCGACAACAGCAACCGGCGTTGCGCGCCCGGTGCAATTTCCCCGTCGCCACGCAGTTCGGCCATGCTCAGACCGCCCATGTAGGACAGGTAAAACGGCACCATCGGCAGGACACAGGGCGTAAAAAAGCTAAGTAATCCAGCGACAAGCGCGCCCAACAGGCTGATTTCCAGCATCCCCATCCTTTCGATCACGACACCGCGATGTAACCGGTCGCGGCCAGTCGCAGCTTGAATCATTCACATATTCAAATTATGTAGTAGATTAACGGTACGTCAACAGGTGGCACATGTTTGCGATCAAAAGTTACCTAGGTGTTATCACATCGCTTGTTCTCGCCTTTCCGGCGGCAGCCATCGAACTGGTGATGGTTGAGCAGCAAGGCTGTGAATGGTGCGAGCGCTGGAACGAAGAAATCGCCCCGGCCTATCCCAAGACCACCGAAGGCAAATTCGCCCCCCTGCGACGGGTCGATCTGCACGACATGCCCCCTGATCTGACAATTGCCCGCCGGGTAAATTTCACGCCAACCTTTCTGATCGTCGACGACGGGCAGGAACTGGCCCGGCTTGAAGGCTATCCCGGTCAAGATTTCTTTTGGCCAGTTCTGGCCAATTTATTGAAGAGCCATACGGGCTATGACCCCGAAAGCCGCAAAAATATCGGAGAGAACGGATGAAAAAGCTGGCCCTTGGCCTGGCCGCAGTTTGCGGATTGGCAACCCCGGCCCTGGCCGACGAAGACAGTGCCTTTGTCACGTTTCAGGTGCTGAAACCCGAAGTGGCCCTGCAAATGGCCGAGGCGGCGTTGCTGTCATGTCGCGAGGCGGGGTATCAGATTGGCGTGACTGTGGTGGACCGGTTTGGTATCCCCCAGGTCTTTCTGCGGGACCGGTATGCCGGCGTGCATGTCTTTGAAACCTCGCGCCGCAAGGCCTGGACGGCGGTCAGTTTCCGCACCTCGACAACTGACCTGGCCGACGCCACGGCAGCGGGCACCGATTCTTCGGGTATTCGCCACATCGGCGAGGCCCTGCCACTGGGCGGGGGGCTTGTGGTGCAGGAAGGTGGCGGCAGCATCGTCGCCGGGATTGGCGTGTCGGGCGCGCCCGGACCGGCACTGGACGATGAATGCGCCGCAGCCGGAATTGCCGCAGTCGAGGACCAGATCGCGTTCTAAACAACCAACAATATTGACGAACCAAGGATCAGACAAATGTCACTTCCACAGTTTTCCTCTGATATGGCCGAAGAAGAACTGGATCGCATGGTTGATAATGCGACCACCGCGTCAAACTTTCTCAAGGCGATCAGCCACGAAGGGCGGTTGATGATCCTGTGTCATCTGGTGACCGGCGAAAAGACCGTGACCGAACTGGAGGACCTGCTGTCGGCCCGTCAGGCGGCCGTATCACAGCAATTGTCGCGTCTGCGCCTTGAGGGGCTGGTTATTCCGCGCCGCGATGGCAAGGCAATCTATTACCGCCTTGCCGATAACCGCCCGCGGCGCATCCTGGAAGTGGTCTATGACCTGTTTTGCAATCAGGACTGAGCGCCACAACCGGCACGGGGTTTGAACACATCCGAGCAATTGATCAAACTGGCCCTGCATGAGCTAGGCTAGGACTGAGAGGGCCGGGCATATGCTGACATGGGTTTCTGAAAGTCAGATGGTGGTACTGGTTGGTGCCTTTGGCGGCGTTCTGCTGGGCCT
>DAOUPC010000111.1 GCA_030626365.1 Paracoccaceae bacterium | reverse complement strand
GCCCCCGGCCCTTACCGGGTCGACAACCTGAATGTTCACGCCCGCGCGGTGGCCACCAACAACATGTTCACATCCGCATTCCGGGGCTTTGGCGGGATGCAGTCCTGCGCCGCCTATGAACAGCAGATGGATGAATGCGCGCAGGCCCTGGGGATGGACCGGGTTGAATTCCGACGCCTGAATTACCTTAAGACCGGCGAAGGCATGTCCACCGGATTTGTCCCGCCCAGCGCCATCTGGACCGAAAAATGCGTCGATCACGCCTGGGCCACCCTTGGCGGCGAAACCACCCCCGGTGGCGGCGACAACAAAGGGCCAATCAAGATCGGGCGCGGGGTTGCCGCCTATCAGCAAAGCTATGGCCGCCTGACGTTCCTGCATGACACATCCGAGGCCTGGGTCGGGGTCGAAGTGGACGGCACGGTGATCGTGCGCTCGGGCGTGACAGATATTGGCGCGGGGCAGGTTTCGGCGCTGGGTCAGATCGCGGTCGAGGTTCTGGGCGTCACGCTGGACGATGTGGTGATCTATAACAGCGACAGCGCGGTCACACCGCTGGCCGGCACCACCACCGCCACCCGTGCGCTTTATATGACCGGCAATGCCACCAAGATGGCCGCCGAGGGTCTGCGCGTGCGGCTGGTCGACCGGGCGGCCAAGGCACTGGGCGTTGCCCCGGATGCGATTGATCTGGGCGATAGCAAAGCGTTTGAGGTTGCCAACCCGGACAACAACCTGGCCTTTGTCGATCTGGTGAAACTATGTGCCGCCGAAGGCATACACCGGTCAGAACTGGTGAATTTCTGCGCACCCTTCAGTGACCATCTGGACCCGGACACCGGACAGGGACAGGCCCACCCCGATTATGTTTACGGGGCCCACGCGATTGAGGTTTCAGTGGACATCGAAACCGGCGAAGTGCGGGTTCTGCGCTCAGTCGCGGTGCATGATATCGGCCAGTGCATCAACCGCGCCGCCGTTGAAGGCCAGATCGAGGGCGGCACCCAGAACGGTCAGGGCTACGCGCTGAGCGAAGAGATGTTGTATGACCAAGGCCGCCTGATCACGCCCTCCTTCAGCGAATATCTGATGCCCACCGCAATGGACATGCCACGGGTCGAGATCACCCTGCTGGAATCACGCAGCGGCATTGGCCCGTACGGGGCAAAAGGCATCGGCGAACCCGCCATCACCCCGGTCGCCCCGGCGATTGCCAATGCGATTGCCGACGCCATCGGCGTGCGGGTGTTCGAAATGCCGATCACCCCTGAGCGGATTGTCACCGCCCTAAGGGCAGCCGCGCAATCGGGTTGATTGCCCGGTGCCATCCCTGCATTCTGTGAAAAAACGGTTCACGGGGCAAACGGCATGATACTGACAAGACGAAACGTCACTTTTGGCATCGGCGCAGGAATTGCAGCGGCAGGTTTGACGGCCTGCACAAATGGCGGTGGCGGTGGCCCTGCCCCGCAAAAGGCCGAAACGCAGATGCGCGCGGTGGCCAATGCGGGCTATGACACATGGGTTGCCGGGTTTCGGGGTCGTGCCGCCGCAGCCGGGATTGACCAGTCAACCATTTCCAGCGCCTTTCGCACTGCCGGATACCTGCCCGGCGTGATCGAACGGGACAGACATCAGACCGAATTCACCCGCACGCTTGAGGATTATCTGGCCATCGCCGCCTCGGATGACCGGATATCCACCGGCAAGACGATGCTGCGCAAACATGGCTCTGTCCTGTCGGCAATCGAGGGCAAATACGGCGTCGAGGCCAACGTGGTCACGGCGATCTGGGGATTGGAAAGCCGCTATGGCGCGCGGCGCGGCAATGTGCCGGTCATCTCGGCGCTGTCGACGCTGGCCTATGATGGCCGGCGCGGGGCGTTCTTTGAAAGTCAGCTGATGGCGGCGCTGAAGATCCTGCAAAACGGCGACGTAAGTACCGCCAACATGACCGGAAGCTGGGCCGGCGCGATGGGCCATACCCAGTTCATCCCTACCTCTTATCAGGCCTATGCGGTGGATTTTCGCGGCGACGGACGGCGAGACATCTGGTCGGATGACCCCACCGATGCGCTGGCCAGCACGGCGGCCTATCTCAAACGATCCGGCTGGAAAAAAGGGCAGCCATGGGGGGTCGAGGTCCGCCTGCCAAAAGGGTTCAACACCAAACAGACCGGACGGGGCACCAAACGCAACCCATCCGACTGGGCCGCGCAGGGTGTGCGGGACATGAACGCGCGCACTGTGCCAAACCACGGCGCGGCCTCTATCCTGATCCCATCAGGCGCGGCTGGCCCGGCCTTTATGGTGTTTAAAAACTTTACGGTGATCAGCCGTTACAACAATTCCGTGCTTTATGTGATTGGCATCGGCCACCTGTCGGACAGGTTGGTGGGCGGCTCGCCCATCAAAGGCGCATTTCCGCCCGATGCGCAGGGCATGACCATCGATGACCGGCGCGAATTGCAACAACGCCTGACACAGGCGGGTTTTGACACCGACGGAACCGACGGGGTGATCGGGCCGAACACCAAAACCGCCATCAGCGCCTATCAGCGCAGCATCGGATTGCCAGCCACCGGCACACCGTCCCCCGCGCTTTTGCAGCGATTGCGCTAGCGCACGCACACGCGACTAACGCCTTTGTGTTGACCCGGCGTGCCATGTTGACGTGGACACATTTCGCCTGCAAAGTGTCCGAGGTGGGGAATCCGGTTAGATACAATCCGGGTATGTGCTAAGTTTCGAACCACAGCTTGTTTGAAAAGAATAACAAAAATGAATGGTGTGCGGTGTTAAACGTAAATACACAACGGGTCGGACATTATTTTCCAGCACATAAGCACGCCCGGTCTGGTGCCGGGCCATGCCCCCCGAAACGGCCCCGGAACTTTCTCCGGGGGTGTTACACGAATTACACATAGCTGTCGGAAAATCCTAAAAAGGCTGGCACGTGAACTCGGATATACAAACTCAGAGGGACGGGCACAGTTGGCAGAAATGTATCAGGAATACACACCATCCTTTAACTAACATGGGAGAAATCAGGATGAAGAAACTACTTTTGACAGGGGTTGCGTTTGCCGCGTTTGCCGGGGCCGCCAATGCTGGCTGTCCGGGCATCACGGTTGCGGACATGCAGGGCGTTGCGCCCGGCGCATTCCCCCAGCAGTTCGCACTGGCCACATTCGAGGCCAACGCCAACTGTAAAATGGAATTCACCGGCAACCCGGATTCGGCGGCACTGAACGCGCGGATCATCGGTAACGGCGATCTGCCCGACATGGCGGGCCGTGTACCGGCAGAGCCGCTGGTTGTGGTGCCTTACGATGCCATCGGCAAGTTCGGCGGCACGCTGGACGCGCTGTCCAACGCAACCGAGGCCGGCACATCCGACTTTATGTCGATCCGCCACGTCAACCTTGTGCGTTACTCGGACGACCTGCAAACCATCGTGCCCAACATTGCCAAGGGATGGGAGTGGAACGAAGATTTCACCCAACTGACATTCTTCCTGCGCAAGGGCCACAAATGGTCTGACGGATCGGACTTTGGCGCGCGTGACGTCAAGTTCTGGTATGACAATCTGGCAACCGACAGCAACGTGCGCGAAAAGCCCAAGGATTATGTGCTGGTCGGCGGCGAAGTCATGGACGTGGTCGTTGTTGACGCACAAACCGTGCAGTTCAACCTGCCCTCTCCCAAGCCGGGCCTGTTGTCGCATTTTGCCAACCACTATGCGCAGGGTTTCCAGCCAATGGGATTCCTGGGTCAGTTCCACCCGGATATCGACTCTAACGCCGATGCAAACGCCAAGGCGATCGGGTTCGAGAACGGTTATGACGCGATCAAGGGTTATTACGGCAACTCGGACTGGATGGACACGCCAACGCCGATGCTGACAAAGCCTGATCTGGTCGCGGGTATGCCTGCCGCCACGGTGCCGACACTGGAAAGCCACATCATCATCTCGGAAAATACCGAAGGTCGCCATCTGGTCGCCAACCCGTATTTCTTCCAGGTTGATACTGCCGGCAACCAACTGCCTTACATCAGCGAACAGGACGAACTGTTTGTCGGTGAAAGCGAAGTTCGCCTGCTGAAACTGGTCAACTCCGAAGTTGACTATAAGTCTCAGTCGCTAAGCCTTGATTATGCGCCGCTGCTTCTGGAAAATCAGGAAAAGGGCAACTTTACGGTTGATCTGAAACCAGAAATCGCGCTGAACACCTTTTCGTTCAACGTGACGTCGGAAAATATGGCCAAGCGTGAAGTGTTCGGTGATCTGCGTTTCCGTCAGGCGATGTCGGTTGCAATGAACCGCGACGAGATCAACGAAGTGGTGTTTTTCGGCCTTGGCGCGCCGCAGCAGTATACTGCGTTTTCGCCCACACCTTCGTTTGTCACCAAAGAAATGGAGCAATCCTTTGCCCAGTTCGATCCGGCCATGGCTAATGCCCTGCTGGATGAAATCGGCATGAAGGACGTCGACGGGGACGGCACACGCGAATTGCCCAATGGCGACAAGCTGGTGCTGAACATCCAGGTGGCGGCGCAAGGTGGCTCGGTCAAACTGGTTGAACTTGTTGGTCAGAACTGGCGCGATGTTGGCATCGACAACACCGTGAAAGAGATCACCACTGACGAATATCGCTCAGCGGCATCATCCAACCAGCTTGACGTGACGTTTTACACCAAGAGCCAGCCGCTCGCGGTCATCCTGGGTATTTCAGAGCTGTTCCAGCCACCGTTCGACAACTACTTTAACCACACCTCTGGTATGTTGTGGGGACAGTATGTCGATACTGACGGTGCCTCTGGTGTCAAACCACCCCAGTGGGTTTATGACCTGATGGCTGATATCGACATCTTCCAGACGGCCATTGTCGGAACGGACGAATCCAACGAAATCGGCGCGCGTATGGTTCAGAACATTGTGGACAACCTGTTGTTCATCGGCACCGTCAAAGCGGTTGCGCCGATCTATCACAACAATGATCTGAAGAACTTTGCCGAGTTCAAGACGCAGTCCTATGCGTATTACCGGACCTACCCGTACCGGGCATCGCAGTGGTTCCTGGACGAATAATCCAGGTCTTGTGATCTGAAAAACCAACTGCGGGCAGTTCCGATTGCCCGCAGTTCAATAACAAAACAGGCCAAAATGGCCTTTGCATATTTCGCGGGGGGCGGAAATTCCAATGCTTCAATTCGCAAGATTCGTTGCTATTCGGGCAGGTCTGGCCGTTATGACACTGGTTCTGGTATCGTTCATCGTGTTTTCACTGATGGAACTGGTCCCCGGTGACTGTGCCGAGCGTTACGTGGCCTTCAAAAACTCGCAAGGGTCGGTGATCACCCCCGAGGACATTCAGATTGAGCGCGTCCGCCTGGGGCTGGACAAGCCATATATCCAACGCTGGGGCAACTGGATCGTGAACGCATTCCGCGGCGAATTTGGCGATAGCTGCATTCTGCGACTAAACATCAGTCAGCTTTTGGGGCAAAAATTCTGGCTTAGTCTGGGGTTATGTCTATCTGCGCTTATACTGGCCTATATTATCGCAATCCCCGTTGGCATTCTTGCCGCGACCTCAAAGAACGCCACCCTGAACAATTCACTTCGTCTGGTCAGCTATCTGGGTCTGGCGCTGCCGAACTTCCTTCTGGCGCTGATGATCATGCTGTTTTCAACGGTGATGTACGGCGACAGCCTGACCGGCCTTTTCTCAAAGGAATTCCGCGATGCCGCCTGGTCATGGGCCAAGGTCAAGGATTTCCTGGGGCACGCATGGCTGCCGGTGTTCATCCTTGGCTGGTCGGCCACCGCATTCGCCATCCAAACGGTCCGCGCGCTGATGTCGGACGAGGTTGGCAAACTTTATGTCACCGCCGCCGCCGCGCGCGGCGTGACGGGGCGGCGGTTGCTGTGGCGTTATCCGGCGCGTCATGCGCTGGGACCGATCATCAACAGCCTTGGGTTTGACCTGAACCGCATTTTCAATGAACTGCCGATTGTCGCGCTGATCCTGACCCTGACCGAGGCGGGATCACTGTTGATCGAGGCATTGGCGCGATCCAACGATCAGCAACTTGCCGGGGCGATCATCTTTATGCTGACCGCCAGTATCGTGGCGTTGAATTTCATCACCGATATCATCCTTGCCATCACTGACCCGCGGGTTCGCCGCAGTATTCTGGGATAGATGCCATGACAGATGCAAGCAACGTAGATGCCAATGTGAACCAGAAACTGAAAGAGGCGTATTTCACCGCCTCGCAGGGTCAGTTGATCTGGGCACGTTTCAAGAAACAAAAGGCCGCGATGGTCGGGGCCTGGGTGCTGATCATCCTGATCCTTTCGGGGCTGTTCGCGCCATTCCTGACCCCCTATGACCCAACGATTTCCGGGCGCGACAAGGATTACCTGAACGGCGCGCCGCAGATACCCAAACTCTGGGATGAAAACGGATTTTCCGCGCGCCCGTTCGTCTATACGACCACCCGCGAACGATCCATCAAGACCAATTTCCGCTGGGTTTCATCGGTCGACCGAGAAGCGCGCCGCTATGTGGTTCTGTTCCCCAAGGGCGACGAATACAAAATGCTGGGCATGACCTTTGACCGGCATTTGTTCGGGGCTGATGTTGGATATATCCACCTGTTTGGAACCGACAGCACCGGCAAGGACATCTTTTCGCGCACCTTCCATGCGATCAAGACCTCAATGGCCGTGGGGACCATCGGCGTGTTCATTGCCTTTGTGCTGGCGCTGCTTATTGGCGGCATATCGGGCTATTTCGGGGGCTGGATAGACTCTGTCCTGCAAATGATAACCGACACGGTGCGAACCGTGCCCGCCATCCCGTTATTCATGGCCCTTGCGGCCTTTATCCCCGACACCTGGAGCGCAGAAGAAAGGTTTTTCTTCATCTCGATCATTCTGGGGTTCATTGGCTGGCCCACGCTGGCCAGGCGGGTGCGCACGCATCTTCTGACCGAACGAAATCAGGAATATGTACTGGCGGCACAACTGTGCGGTGCCTCGGCCCCGCATATTATCCGCAAACACCTGCTGCCCAGTTTCACCAGCTATATCATCGTCGATCTGGTGATTTCATTTCCCTATATGGTGCTGTCGGAAACCGCGCTGTCCTTTATCGGGCTGGGGTTGAAGGACCCGGTGAATTCACTTGGGGTGATGCTGCAAAACGTGACCTCGGCAGATGTGCTGCTGAACTATCAATGGTATTTCATACCGGTGATCTTTTTCATAATCCTTGTGTTGGCATTCGTGTTCGTCGGTGACGGATTGCGCGATGCGGCCGATCCTTATGGGGATACCAAGAAATGACGCGGCTTTTGGATGTTGAAAACCTGACCCTGCAATTTGATACCGACGAAGGTCGTATCACGGCGGTGGATAATGTGTCCTTTTCGCTGAATGCAGGCGAGGTGATGGGGCTGGTTGGGGAATCGGGATCGGGTAAATCCGTTACCGCCAAATCCCTGATGAAGCTGAACGCAGGAAACGCGATTTACTCTGACGACACCAAAATCACCCTGCATCTGGATGATGGCCCGGTCGATATCATGTCGCTAAAGGGCAAGGACATGCAGGTGGTGCGGGGTGGCGCGATCTCAATGATCTTTCAGGAACCAATGGCCAGCTTTGCACCGGCCATTTCCATCGGCGACCAGATGGTCGAACAATTGCAGATCCACACGGATATGAATGCCAAGCGGGCCAAGGAAGTGTCGATCGAAATGCTGGACCGGGTGGGAATATCCGACGCCTCGACCCGGTTCAAACAGTTCGCCTTTGAACTGTCGGGCGGCATGCGCCAGCGGGCGATGATCGCCATGGCCCTGTCAACCAAACCCAAACTGCTGATCGCTGATGAACCAACCACGGCGCTGGATGTGACCATTCAGGCGCAGGTGATCGACCTGATGAAGGATCTGGTGGATGAATTCGGCATGGGCATCATTTTCATCACCCATGATCTGGGCGTGATTGCCCAGACGGCCGATAATGTTGCGGTGATGTATCTGGGCCGGGTGGTCGAACATGGAACGGTGCGCGACGTGATCCGCAGGCCCGCGCATCCCTATACCCAGGGGTTGCTGGCGGCCCTGCCGTCGCTTGACGACCTTGACACACCCCTGAAACCAATCCCCGGCGACATCCCGTCGCCGCTGGAACGGCCACCGGGATGTGTGTTCAACACCCGCTGTTCGCAGGTCGTTGGCGATGTGTGCTCAACGGTCATTCCCGGTTTCTCGGGTGTATCCGACAGCCACCAGGTCGCGTGCCATCTGGCCACACAAAACAAGAATGGGGGGGCCGCATCATGAACGATAAACCACTTATGTCCGTGCGTGATCT
>DAOUPC010000119.1 GCA_030626365.1 Paracoccaceae bacterium | reverse complement strand
GCACCTTTGCCAACATCGATCCTGCGGTCGAGGCATACGTCTGCGATAAACTGGGCCTTGTTAGCGAACCGATCAGCACACAGGTGATCCCACGCGACCGCCACGCCGCATTTTTCGCGACCCTTGGTGTTGTCGGCTCGTCGATCGAGAACGTCGCAATCGAAATCCGCCACATGCAGCGCACCGAGGTTCTTGAGGCGGAAGAGTTCTTTTCCAAGGGGCAGAAAGGCTCTAGCGCGATGCCACACAAGCGCAACCCGATACTGACCGAGAACCTGACGGGGCTGGCCCGTCTGGTCCGCATGGCCGTGGTGCCCGCAATGGAGAACGTGGCCCTGTGGCACGAGCGCGACATTTCGCATTCTTCCGTTGAGCGAAATATCGGCCCCGATACCACGATCACCCTGGATTTCGCCCTGTCCCGCCTGACCGGCGTGATTGATAAACTGGTAATTTATCCGGATAACATGCTGGCCAACATGAACAAATTCCGCGGGCTGGTGATGTCTCAGCGGGTGTTGCTGGCGCTGACGCAAGCCGGGGTTTCCCGCGAGGATTCATATAATCTGGTGCAACGCAACGCGATGAGGGTCTGGGAACAGGGTAAGGATTTCAAAACCGAACTGTTGGCTGACGCCGATGTCACAGCCGTCCTGAGCCCGGCCGAGATCGAGGAAAAGTTCGATCTGGCCTATCACACCAAACACGTGGACACGATCTTTGCCCGCGTGTTCGGCGACGACTAAACCGGCCCCGAAAGCCCCGCCCGCGTGCCAGATCACGTCTAAGTGTTGTCAAACCTTTTGCCGGATTGCGCTGTTTGCCGTATTGTGCAGGCATCCGATCCGGCAAGCACCGACAGGAGGGCACCCATGATAATCAAGGCCGCCGTAACCGCATTGACCCTGACCCTTATTCCCACAATCAGCCTGGCATATTCGTGTTCGGGCCGTGGAAATCAGGCACAATCGTGCGCCGCAGGCACGGCTTGGGATGTTGCTCAGCAGAACTGTGTCAAACAGGTGAACGGCTAGGGTCTGGACCCGTCCGACCGGCTCAGGCATCGGGAAACGGGGGCAAATCGGGCGGCGGGTTGCCTATTTGCGCCAGTACGGCATTATTGGCCTTTTGATCCCGTATTTTCGGAGAGCCCCATGCGCATTATCCTGCTTTTGCTGATGATCCTGCCCGGTTTTGCCTTTGCCGCTGGTGGCAACGGCACCGGCACCGGTGGCACCACCTGGACCAATCCGCCCGCCTCCACCAACACCACCAAAACCTGCAAGGGTGTAAAGGTCTGGGATGCCAAGACCAAGGCCTGCGTCAATCCGAAAAAATCACAGCTGGATCAGGATACGCTGATGGGTGCGGTGCGTGAACTGGCCTATGCCGGGCGCCCCGGGGACGCCCAGGGGGTGCTGCGCCTGATGAAAGATCAGAATGACGATCTGGTCCTGACCTACTGGGGCTTTACCAGCCGCAAAATGGGCAAGGGCGATCTGGCGCGGGCCTATTACATTCACGCGCTGACCCGTAATCCCGACAATATCCTGGCCCGGTCCTATATGGGGCAGGGTCTGGTTGCCCAGGGCCGGATCGACGAGGCGATTATCCAGTTGCAGGAAATCAGGGCGCGCGGCGGGACCGGAACCTGGGCCGAGGTATCGCTGCACAAGGCGATCAGCACCGGACAGACATATAATTACTGACCTTCAGGCATTGTTTACCCTTACCGGACTAAAGTCGTGAAACCTCTCGGTTGGGGTTTCATGAAGGCAGGGCAGACAGATGCAGGAAGACAGGGCATTGGCACGATTGCCATCGCCAGGCGCACACATTGCGAACCCGGACCAGGGGGCGGGGGCAACACCGGTCCCCAAAGCCCTTGATACAACGGCCAAGGCCGCCATCGTCGTGCGGGTGCTACTGAACGAGGGGGCCGATCTGCCGATTGAGGACCTGCCAGAGGATCTGCAGGCCAGGCTGACGGAACGGATGGGCCGGATGGGACTGGTGGACCGGGTGACGCTGGCCTCGGTCGTGCATGAATTCGCTGATGCGCTGGATGGTATCGGCCTGTCCTTTCCCAACGGGTTGGCCGGGGCGCTGATGGCGATGGATGGCAAGATCAGCCCGCAAACCGCCGCCCGCCTGCGCAAAGAGGCCGGTGTGCGGCAGGCGGGGGACCCCTGGGTCCGGCTGCGCGCCCTGGCGACGGGTGAACTGGTAACAATGATCTCGGCCGAAAGCACCGAAGTGGCCGCCATCCTGCTGTCCAAACTGGGCGTGAGCAAGGCGGCCGAGTTGCTGGGCCAGTTGCCCGGCCCGCTGGCCCGGCGCATCACCTTTGCCATCAGTCAGACCGGCAATGTCACCCCCGAAGCGGTTGACCGGATCGGGCTGTCGCTGGCCAGTCAACTGGATCAGCGCCCGATCCTGGCCTTTGATGACGGGCCCGACGAACGGGTTGGGGCGATCCTGAACCAGTCTGCGGCACTGACCCGTGACGATGTTTTGACCGGGCTGGACGAAACGGATGCCGATTTTGCCAGTTCGGTTCGCAAGGCGATCTTTACCTTCGCGCATATCCCGGCCCGGCTGGCCGCGCGCGACGTGCCAAAGGTGATCCGGGTTGCCGACCCCGGCGATCTGCTTACCGCACTTGCCGCCGCCACGGCCACCAAAGGCGATCTGGCGGTTGCGGGCGAACATCTGCTGTCCAACATGTCCACCCGCATGGCGGATAACCTGCGCGAAGAGATTCAGGAAAAGGGGGCCGTCAAAACCGCCGACGGCGAGACGGCGATGAATACGATCGTTGCGGCCATCCGAGAGTTGGCGCAGGCCGGGGAACTGACCCTGGTCGTCCCGGATGAGGAGGACGGTTAATACTGGGTGGATGGGCGGCACCCGGACCAGCACGGGGAATGGACACATGTTGCAAACACCCCTATCAACTGCGGGACATCCGCAATGCCGTCTTTCGGGCCGCTCTGGCCCCGGGCGCCACAACCCGCCACTGATCCAGGCCCATGACGCACGCCCAATCGCAAACCAGCCGGAACCAGGCCATCATAATGATGATCCTGGGGATATTGTGTTTCACGCTGATGGACGCCACCGTCAAGGCGCTGGCCCCGCGGATTGGCGTATTGCCAACGCTTTGGGCGCGCTATGCGGGGCAGATGCTGTTGGTGGTGATCCTGATCGCCCCGCGCCTGCGCCGGGTTGTGCGCACACAATACCCAAGGCTGCAATTCCTGCGTTCGCTCCTTTTGATGGGGGCCACCGGGTTTTTCTTTACCGGCATCAGCCTGATTCCGCTTGGAGATGCCGCCGCCCTGATGGCCGTCAATCCGGTTATGATCACCCTTGGGGCGGCCCTGTTTCTGGGCGAACCGCTGGGCCCGCGCCGCATTACCGGCATTGCCATCGCCATGATTGGCGCGATGATTGTCATCCAGCCCGGCAGCGGCGTTTTCTCGGTCTATGCCCTGCTGCCGCTGGCGGCTGCGGTCTGCTATTCGGCCTATGCCCTGCTGACAAGGCGCGTTGGCCCGGACGAGGATGTCTGGACCTCGCTGTTTTATACCGGGCTGGTGGGCACCATCCTGCTTAGCCTGGCTGTGCCCTTTGCCTGGGTTCCCCCGGATGCCACCAGTTGGATGCTGATGGCCATTGCTGCGGTTTTTGGCACGCTGGGTCAGTTGTTCATCATCCGCTCTTTCAGTAGCGGAGAGGCGGCAATGCTGGCCCCCTATTCCTATACCGGGCTGATATTTGCCACCCTTTGGGGGGCCGTGTTGTTCGACGAAATCCCCGACCGCTGGACATTGCTTGGCGCGCTTGTGATCGCCGGGGCGGGTCTGTATGTCTGGCACCGCGAAACCTATCGCCAGTAACCCCGGTTCCCTGATGCCCGCCGATCCCAGCCAGTTATCCGCCACCACCCGCGCCGGGTATTTCGCCGGCAACCTGTTTCTGCGCGGCCTGATCGGGCTGGTGGGTTTTGTGCCCTATCGCTGGCGGGTCCCGGCGATGGGTTGGCTGGTGTCACGGGTGATGGCCCCCTTGGCGGGGTTCGACAAACGCGTACGTGCGAACCTGAAACTGACCTGTCCCGACCTGCCCGAGGCCGAAATCAAACGCCTGTGCCGGGCCGTGCCCAACAATGCCGGGCGCACCCTGATCGAACTGTACGCCGGGCGGCAGTTTCTGAAACGCGCCCACGCCGCGCCCATCACCGGGCCAGGGCTGAAGGCGTTGGAACAGGCCCACGCCAAGGGCCGTCCGGTGATCCTGATGACCGGGCATTTCGGCAATTATGACGCGGCCCGTGCCAACCTGATCGGGCGCGGATACGGGATGGGCGCGCTATACCGACGTATGGCGAACCCCTATTTCAACACCCATTATCTGCGCACCATTTCGGCCATAGGCACGCCAATGTTTGAACAGGGCCGGCGCGGCATGGTGCAGATGGTGCGCCACCTTAAGCAGGGCGGGATCATTGCCATTGTCGGTGATCTGCACGCCCATGGCGGCAAGGAACTGACCTTTTTCGGCCAACCCGCCGTGACCGCCACAGTCCCCGCCGAACTGGCCCTGAAATACGATGCGGTGATGATCCCGGTCTATTCCATTCGCCAGCCAAATGGTCTGGATTTTGAGATCGTGATGCTTGACCCGATCCCCCATTGCGACCCCGTAACCATGACCCAGTCAATCAATGACGGCCTAGAGGCGCTGATCCGCGATAATATGGATCAATGGTTCTGGATTCACCGGCGCTGGAAACCCTGGCTGCATCTGGGCCTGCAACCGGGTGACGAGCCTAATCAGCCCGCGCCGCCGCCACAATAGCCCCGAACCCGGACCGCTGAACCAGTACCACGGCCGGACGATCCCCGTCGATATCAACCTTTAGCGTGGTCGGTGCCTGCCCGTCCCACTGGCCAATAACGGTCCAGCCATCAACCGTATTGGCATACTCAAAATCACGTCCGGCCAGTTCACCACGGGTGATCTGGGCGCGCTGCATTGGGGTAAAGCGCACCAGATGCACGTCATACGGCCCCAAATATGACCCCGAATCTGGCCCCAAATTCGCCGCTCCATCACCGATGGCCTGCATCCGAACAACCACCGCCCCGCCCGTGCGCGTGACCTGCACACTGACTGTCGGTGGCACGCGCTTGTGTTTGGCAATCAGGTCAGCCAGTTCCATCGCATGTACGCCAACCACGTCATCCTGCCCGTTGACGATCATCTGTGGGGTATAGACCATCTTGCGCCGCGCCGCATGGGCATAGCCCTTTTGGCGCAGCGTATGACCCGGATTTGCGAATTCATCCTTCCAGCCGATATAGTCCCAGTAATCCACATGCAGCGCCAAGCCGATTACATCCGCCCGCCTGGCCAGCTTGACCATCAGCGCATCCGCCGGGGGGCAGGATGAACACCCCTGCGAGGTAAACAGTTCAACCACCACAACCGGTTCGGCCCCGGCACGCTGGGGCAGGGTCGCAAACGCGCACATAATCGCAAGGGCGGCAGTAACAAATTTCATCAACGCGGGCTTTCTTTTGGCGCAGGCATGTGGGTCAGGTCCGGTAACGTCACCGGTCTATCGCCCCGCGCCTGAAATAACCAATCAAGGTTTCTTGAAACATCCAGAAAACCCGGTAACTGTTGTGTGTGGGTCGCTGCCTTGAACTATTGTGTACAATGGTATACAAAAACATCGAACCTTTGGGATTCGCTATTGAACGGCGCGCGTTCCTGGGGCAAACAACACCCAACAAACCCCATTTTCCACCATGCCAAAAGAGAGAGGCCCCTGATGCCCATCACAGTTGGACAGGACACCGCCAAGACACGCAGAACCCTTAGCGTGAATGGTAAAACCATTTCCTATTATTCGATCCCCGCCGCAACCGATGCCGGTCTGGGCGATTTCTCTGCTCTGCCCGCCGCGCTTAAGGTGGTGCTGGAAAACATGCTGCGCTTTGAGGATGGCAAGACCGTGCATGTGGACGACATCAGGGCGTTCGCCGAATGGGGTGCCAATGGCGGCAAGAACCCGCGCGAGATTGCCTATCGTCCGGCCCGCGTGCTGATGCAGGATTTCACCGGCGTTCCGGCCGTGGTTGACCTTGCGGCCATGCGTGACGGCATTGTGGCACTGGGCGGGCGGGCCGAACAGATCAACCCGCTTAGCCCGGTTGACCTGGTTATCGACCACTCGGTGATGATCGACAATTTCGGCACGCCGCGCGCCTTTCATCAGAATGTCGAACGCGAATACGAACGCAACATGGAACGCTATACCTTCCTCAAGTGGGGCCAGAACGCGTTCAACAACTTTCGCGTGGTGCCACCCGGCACCGGCATCTGCCATCAGGTGAACCTGGAATATCTTGCCCAGACCGTATGGACCGACACCGACCAGAACGGCGACGAAGTTGCCTATCCTGACACATTGGTCGGCACAGACAGCCACACCACCATGGTCAACGGCATGGCCGTTCTGGGCTGGGGCGTTGGCGGGATCGAGGCCGAGGCCGCCATGCTGGGCCAGCCGATTTCGATGCTGATCCCCGAGGTCGTCGGTTTTGAGCTGACCGGAGAGATGACATCAGGCACCACCGGCACCGATCTGGTGCTGAAGGTCGTCGAGCTGCTGCGCGCACAGGGCGTTGTCGGCAAGTTCGTTGAATTCTTTGGCGCGGGGCTTGATCATCTGCCGCTGGCAGATCGCGCCACCATCGCCAACATGGCCCCCGAATACGGTGCCACCTGCGGGTTCTTCCCGATTGATGACGAAACCCTGAACTATCTGCGCAAAACCGGGCGCGACGAAGACCGCGTTGCCCTGGTCGAGGCCTATGCAAAGGAAAACGGTTTCTGGCGCGGGGCGGATTACGCACCGGTCTATACCGATACGCTGCACCTGGACATGGGCACGATTGTTCCGGCCATATCCGGCCCCAAACGTCCGCAGGATTATATCGCCCTTACGGATGCCAAATCGGCCTTTGCCAATGAAATGGAAAAGACGTTCAAGCGTCCCATGGGCAAGCAGGTTCCGGTCAAAGGCGAAGATTACACCATGGAAAGCGGCAAGGTTGTGATCGCCTCCATTACCTCCTGCACCAACACTTCGAACCCTTATGTGATGATCGGTGCGGGCCTTGTGGCGCGCAAGGCCGCCGCATTGGGCATGAACCGCAAACCGTGGGTCAAGACATCGCTGGCCCCCGGCAGTCAGGTCGTATCGGCCTATCTTGAGGCGGCAGATCTGCAAAAGGATCTTGATGCGCTTGGGTTCAACCTGGTTGGCTATGGCTGCACCACCTGCATCGGCAATTCCGGCCCGATCCAGCCCGAACTAAGCGATGCAATCGCGACAGGTGACCTTGGGGCCACCTCTGTCCTGTCGGGCAACCGAAACTTTGAAGGGCGGATTTCACCGGATGTACGGGCCAACTATCTGGCCTCTCCGCCGCTGGTGGTGGCCTATGCGCTGGCCGGGACCATGGACATCAACATTGACCGCGACCCCATCGGACAGGACCGGGACGGCAATGACGTCTATCTGAAAGACATCTGGCCCACATCGAAAGAGGTGGCCGATCTGGTACAGGAAACCGTCACCCGCGCGGCGTTCCTTGAAAAGTACGCAGATGTGTTCAAGGGCGACGACAAATGGCAGGCGGTCGAAACCACCGACGCCCAGACCTATGACTGGCCGCCCGCATCGACCTATATCCAGAACCCGCCCTATTTTCAGGGCATGTCAAAAGAGGCGGGCACCATCACCAACATCGAAAACGCCCGCGTTCTGGCAGTGCTTGGCGACATGATCACCACCGATCACATTTCACCCGCCGGTTCTTTCGCTGCCCAATCCCCGG
The DNA here is from genome assembly GCA_030626365.1 of Paracoccaceae bacterium. Taxonomy (GTDB): domain Bacteria; phylum Pseudomonadota; class Alphaproteobacteria; order Rhodobacterales; family Rhodobacteraceae; genus NVQY01. Next base: position 86 of record DAOUPC010000119.1, on the reverse strand, counting down.
CCGGGCAATACCTGAGCGAACGTCAGGTGCCCCAGAACGAATTCAATTCCTACGGGTCGCGCCGTGGCAACCACGAGGTGATGATG
>DAOUPC010000226.1 GCA_030626365.1 Paracoccaceae bacterium | reverse complement strand
CGCCCGCAGCTTGGAACACAAAGAAGGCGCGCGCAGGGTACGCGACACCAGCGCCAGTGCCTTCAGGTGCTCTACGCCAGCGTTTTCAGGGGCGAACAGGGCAAAGGCAATATCCACCGGCTGGCGGTCAATGGCACCAAAGTCGATGGGTTTTTCCAGCATCACAAATATGCCGACCACGTCTTGCAGGTTTCTAAGCCGCGCATGGGGCAGGGCAACGCCGTGGCCTACGCCCGTCGGTCCCAGGGTTTCACGTTCCAGCAATGCCTCGACGGTTGTCGGGGCGCTCAGCTGATAGGCACTATTGGCCACCTCGCCGATTTCCTGAAACAGCCGCTTCTTGCTGGAAGCGGCTGAAAAAACCTTCACTGCCTCAGGTTTGAGGATTCTGGAAAGCTGCATGTTGTACTGCTCCGCCTTGGCACCCGTTTTTGGTGCACAGGGTTGTTGCCCGATTTACGGGTCGATCCAGCCGATATTGCCGTCTTCGCGGCGATGTACGACGTTCAGTGCGCCACTGCCTTCGTTACGAAAGACCAGCACGTTTTCGTTTGCCAGTTCCATTTGCATTACTGCTTCGCCAACCGACAAGGTTTGAATTTTGGTTTCCATCTCTGCCACGATGATTGGTTGCAGCGTTTCCGGTTCGGCCTCATCGGCCTGCTCAGTCGAGGCGAGGATATAAGAGGATGCGCCAAAGAGTTCAACCGGTTCCGCGCGTTCACGGTGATGATCCTTGAGCCGGCGTTTATAGCGGCGCAATTGTTTTTCCATCTTGTTACGGCAACCGTCAAAAGCGGCATAGATTTCGGTGTCATGCGCCTTGGCCTGGGCGGTCAGGCCGGTGGACAGATGAACGGTGGCTTCACACACATATTCATGCGCATTGCGGGAAAAGATAATATTGGCATCGGTCGGGCGCTCGGCGTATTTTTTGACCACCTCGTCCAGTTCGCTTTTTACGTGGCCTTGCAGGGCCGTGCCGATGTCGATCTGTTTTCCGCTGATTTGGTAACGCATGTGCTCTCCTTTATATATTTTCACCCATCGCGAGGCCCGGAAATCGGGCTGTCACGTTAACTCAGGATGATATGCACAGGATTGGTACAGGCCATGCTTTTGGTTGTGTCCGACCGGGCCTTTCGCAAAAGACCAGACCAGAAACTGCGTCGAACTGCATGTTTGCCATAGTTCTATTTGAGGCGAGACAGGGGGTAAAAGTCAACGATCCGAGGGTCAGAAAATTATAAAACTGTGCGATTTGACCCGCAATATCCTGTAACCGTTAAGAAATACGGAAATTATCACCCAGATATACCCGGCGCACGTTTTCATTTTCGACCACTTCTTCGGGGGTTCCCGACATCAGAACCTGCCCGTCATGCAGGATATAGGCCCGATCGACGATTTCCAGTGTCTCGCGCACGTTGTGATCGGTGATCAGCACACCGATTCCGCGTTTTTTCAGGTCGGCCACCAGATGGCGGATATCGCCGACTGAAATCGGGTCAACCCCGGCAAAGGGTTCATCCAGCAACAGGTATTTCGGGTCGGCTGCCAGACAGCGGGCGATTTCCACACGCCGGCGTTCGCCACCAGACAGGGCCAGGGCGGGGGCACGGCGCAGGTGTTCGATCGAGAAATCCGACAACAGTTCCTCAAGCCGTTCGCGCCGCTTGCGGCCATCGCTTTGGGATATGTCAAGAACGGCGGATATGTTGTCTTCGACGCTGAGACCGCGAAAGATCGACATTTCCTGCGGCAAATATCCGATTCCCAGGCGGGCGCGGCGGTACATCGGCAGGGTTGTGACGTTGCGTCCATCGATCATGACGCTGCCTGCTTCGGGGAAAACCAGTCCGGCGATGGTATAAAAACAGGTGGTTTTGCCGGATCCGTTTGGCCCCAGCAGGGCGACGACCTCGCCCCGGTCAAGGGTCATGGTCACATCGCGAATCACCACTTTCTTGCGGAATGATTTGCGCAGATGCTCAATCCGCAGGCCTGATGTGCCAGAGGTTACAGTCAGTTTTGGCGCGCTCATTCGTTGCTGTCCGCCTGAAGGATGGTTTTGACCCGTCCGGCCATGTTGGCGGTTCCCGAGGTCAGGTTGACGGTCATATGGTCCGAGGTCAGGGCGTTTTTCCCCTGGGTCAAAAGGACGTTGCCAGTCATCACGATAACGCCGCTGTTGATGGTGTATTCGGCACGGTCTGATTCGGCCGCATCGGGCCCGTTGAGCAATACCACATCGCCTGTGGCCAAAAGCCGTTCGATGCCGCCCGCCCCCTGATTATAGATGACCAGTACCTTTTGCGCAGACAGGCGCATTTCCCCCTGACCGACCAGAACATTGCCAATGAATTCGGCCGATCCGTCTGCCTGATTGACGTCAAGGGAATCGGCCGTCACCTCGACCGGAAGGGTCGGGTCGGCCTTGAAGGTGCCAAAGGCGACGTTGGTGCCCTGCGCAAATGCGCCAGAAGATCCAAGAGAAAACAGAAGGCCGAAAACAAGGGTACGCAGATGAAACACGGGGGCTATCTTTCCAAAACTTTGGGGTCGTATATCAGCTTAACCCCCTTTTTGAAAACCATATGCAAGGGGCCGCCATCAGATTGTTCGCGGATCAGCATCTGGCCGGCGGTGAAATCACCAATTGGTCCGGTGCCGGTGATGGTGCCGGGGGTATTTCCCGATATACCGTTCAGGGCCGTGTTCAGGGTGTCGGTCTGCACGACAAACCCGGTGGACGCGGTGATTGTCACATTGCCGGTAAAGGTCGCGACATTCTTGTCGATGGCAACTGCCCCGGTATCGGATGTCAGGGTTATACGCACCCCGTCGGCCATGATGATTCGGGCATTCAGGTCTGTGGCTTCGGCCGGGGCACCGGCACGTTCGGGGCGGGCAAGGCTGGCGGTGACGATGATTTCGTCGCCCTTGTCGGTGGTGCCGGAAAAGAACGGGGCGGTAACCTGTTGGTCACGCATCCGGTTGGCCATTTCATGTTCGGCAAAGGGAATTGTGGCCACAGGGTCGCCGCTGCGGGACAGCATGAACAGGGTGGACAGGATGCCAAGGGCCGCCAACGGCAGTAATACCTTGAGCAGGGCCACCATGCGGGAACGAAGATCCACCCGTTCCCCCGATCAGCCCAGACCGGCCCGCAGGCAGTCGTGGATATGCAGCAACCCCTGTGCCTTTGGTGGCCCGTCCGGGTCCACCACGAACAGGCAGGTGATCTTGCGTTGGTTCATGATTGCCACCGCTTCTTCGGCCAGCGCATCGGGGCCGATGGTGGTCGGGTTTGCGGTCATGACTTCGGCGGCGTTCAGCGACAAAAGCCCGTCCATCCTGCGCCGCAGATCACCGTCGGTGATGATCCCGGCCAGCGTGCCGTCGGGGTGTGTCACACCGACCACGCCAAAACCCTTTTGGCTTATCTCGATCAGGGCATCGCCCATGGGCGTATCCATTGCCACCACCGGCAGGGCATCGCCCTTGTGCATCAGGTCACGCACCTTGGACAGGCGCGCGCCCAGCTTTCCACCGGGGTGGAAATTGCGGAAATGTTCGGGGGTAAAGGCGCGATGTTCCATCAGCGCCACCGCCAGCGCATCGCCCAGCGCAAGGGTCATGGTGGTCGACGAGGTGGGAACAATCCCGGTGCCGCAGGCCTCGTCCGCCTGTGGCAACACCAGCGCCACGTCTGATTGCGTCAGCAGGGTGGAGGTGGCCCGACTGGCCACGCCAATCAGCGGGATGGCAAAGCGGCGGCTATAGGCGACCAGATCGGCCAGTTCCGGTGTTTCGCCGGAATTGGACAGCACCAGCGCCACATCACCCTGCGCCATCATGCCCAGATCGCCGTGGCTGGCCTCGGCCGGATGTACGAAGTGGGCCGGGGTGCCGGTGCTGGCAAAGGTGGCGGCGATCTTGCGGGCGATGTGCCCGGATTTGCCCATGCCACTGATGATCACCCGCCCCTTTGCGGCCAGCAACAGTTCAACCGCGCGATCAAAGCTGTCGTCCAGGCCTGCCTCAAGCTGGGCCAGCGCCTGTGCCTCGGTGCGAATGACCTGACGGGCGATATCCTGAAACGAACGGGTCATGAATGGGCAAATATGTCGGTTTCGGGCCAGCCGGCCAGATCCAGTTGTGCGCGCATGGGCAGAAAGTCGAAACAGGCCTGCGCCATGTCCACGCGCCCTTCACGGGCCAGGCGTTTGTTCAGTTCGTCGCGCAAGCGGTGCAGGTACAAAACATCCGACGCGGCATAGTCCAACTGGGCGCTGGTCAGGGTTTTCGCGCCCCAGTCGCTCATCTGTTGTTGTTTTGATATGTCGACGCCAATCAGTTCCTGGGTCAGGTTCTTTAGCCCGTGACGATCCGTATAGGTACGGATCAGACGGCTGGCGATTTTGGTGCAATAGACCGGGGCCGCCAGCGCGCCAAAGGCATTATACATCGCGGCAATGTCGAACCGGCCAAAGTGGAACAGTTTCAGCACATCCGGATGTGTCAGCATGGCGCACAGGTTCGGGGCCTCTGTCTGGCCTTTGGTGACCTGCACGATATGGGTGTTGCCGTCGCCGCCGCTCATCTGGATCAGGCACAATCGGTCACGGTGCGGGTTCAGCCCCATG
>DAOUPC010000006.1 GCA_030626365.1 Paracoccaceae bacterium | reverse complement strand
GGAAAAGTCCCCGCCGACCATGTTCGATCTATGGCCCATTTTTGATGCCAGTCGATGCATTCCAAACGCCGCGTACATGCAACGTGCATCGAAGTCTTCTGGAAAGCGCTTTCTCAAGGATCTGTCTACAACATACGCATAACGCGCAATAGCTTTGTCTAATCTCATGTAACTCTCTTCAATTTTCCGGACACCATATTGGCCACCAGTGAGAATTCCAGAGAGAAAGCCTCGGCCAAACTGGCCGAGGCTTCAACATTTTCCATCAGGTGGACGTTACCCATCCAGCCCCAGCGCCACGAACCGTGGTTCGCCCGCGCGCCGGACCAGCAACAGCAGAGACTTGCGACCGGCCTCTTTTGCCTCGTCGATACGGTCATCCAGATCGCTGAACGATTTGACCTTTTGCTGGCCCGCCTCGGTGATCACATCGCCTGGGCGAAAGCCCTTTTCAAAGGCCTCGGTGCTTTCATCCACAGCCATCACCAGCAGACCCTGCATATTCTCCGGCAGGCCCATTTCTGAACGCATATCGTCGCTTAGCAGGCTGAGCGTCAGGCCCAGAATCTGTTTCTCTTTCACGTCCGGGTCCCCCCCGTCCATGGTTGCGGGCACCGCACGTTCGGCCTCTTCGCGCCGACCAAGGGTCACCAGAACCGTCTGGGTGCCCCCTTCGCGGTACACCACCACACGCACGGCCTTGCCAACCGTGGTATTGCCGACCTGGCGCACCAGCGCGCGGGTGTCGGCCACATCGACCCCGTCAAACGCGATGATCACATCACCGGCCAGCAACCCGGCCTCTTTGGCAGGTCCGTCCGGCACATCGGTAATCAGCGCCCCGGCGGCCTTGTCCAGACCCATTGCCTCGGCCACGTCATCGGTCACATCCTGGATGCGCACACCCAGCCAGCCACGCCGTGTTTCGCCGTATTCCTTCAGTTGATCGACCACCCGGCTGACCACATTCGAGGCCATGGAAAAGCCGATGCCGATGGACCCGCCATTGGGTGACAGGATCGCCGTGTTCACCCCAACCACGTCGCCGTCCATGTTAAACAGCGGCCCGCCCGAGTTACCCCGGTTGATCGCCGCATCGGTCTGGATATAGTCGTCATAGGTGCCCGACAGCGCGCGATTACGCGCCGAAACGATGCCGGCCGAGACAGAAAACCCCTGCCCCAGCGGATTACCCATCGCCATGACCCAATCACCAACACGCGCCGCGTCACTGTCGCCAAAGTTGACGAAAGGCAGCGGTTTGTCGGTTTCGACCTTCAAAAGCGCAATATCGGTATTCTTGTCTGTCCCAATCACCTTCGCCGGCAGTTCCTGACCCGAGAAGAATTCGATCAGGATTTCATCGGCCCCCTCGATCACGTGGTTGTTCGTCACCACATACCCATCTTCGGAAATCACAAACCCCGATCCCAGCGCCGAGGACCGGCGCGGGCGATCGCCATCACCATCGCCATTACGGTTACGGTTGCGGTCCTGAAAGTCGCGGAAAAAGTCCTCAAACGGAGAGCCTTTGGGGACGATGCCCTGTGGCCCGGTGCGCCCTTCGATCACCGTGGTGGTGGTGATGTTGACCACCGAGGGGCTGATCTTTTCGGCCAAAGGTGCCAGGCTTTCGGGGGTGGCCAGGGCAATGGCGGCCTGTGCCAGCATAAACATCAACGTCAGCGTACCAAGCAGGAAAAGCCTGAAACGGGTGATCCGGGTGTCCTGCCCGGTGGAAACAAGGGTGACTGCCTGCGATTGTGGCAATGGACTACTCCTTAATTGCTAATAATGCCTGTCATGGGTCCGGCCCGACGGCGCGAACCACACGTTTCTGATCTTAATGTAGTGTCTATATCGCCACACGCAAAGAGTGTTGCAAACAATCAAGATTTTGTGATCTTTTCTGCCATCAGGCCCCCAGCGCATGCGCCACCCACAACAGGATCAGCCCCAACACCAGCGCCAGTGCGCCAAACTGACGCCGGGCGGGTTCCGGCAATTCACGTAATGTTTCAAGCAGACGCTCGACAAGCGAAGGGGCCAGTACCCAGACCAGCCCCTCGACAATCAATACCAGCCCCAGGGCCAGAAAGATGGTTGCCATCACTTAATCATCACCGGGCCATCACTGGGCCGGAACCACGCCGGTGGCCGACCTGAGATAGTTAAAGAACTCAGAATCCGGCGACAGAACCATCGACGAATTGCTGCCACCCAAGGCCCGGCGATAGGCCTTCAGAGAACGGTAGAATTCAAAGAATTCCTGATCCTTGCCAAAGGCTTTGGCAAAGATTGCGTTCCGCTCGGCGTCGGCCTCACCACGGGCGATCTCGGCCTCTCTCTGGGCCTCGGAAACCAGTTCGACCACTGTTCGGTCGGCCTGGGCACGAACCCTTTGGGCGGCTTCGTTACCACGCGCACGTTCGTCCGTTGCCTCGCGTTCACGTTCGGCACGCATCCGGTCAAACGTAGCAGCCAGGTTTTCACGCGGCAGGTCAGTCGCCTTCAGACGCACGTCGATGATGTCCAGTCCCAGACCGCGGGCCTCGGCAATCGCACCGTTACGGATACGCAGCATCAGCGTGGCACGGTCGGAACTAAGGATATCGGTGGAAGTGACCGAACCCAGAATTTCGCGTGTCTGTGCGCGCAGGATCGAATCCAGCCGGCTTTCGGCGGTGGCGATACCACCCGTGCCAACCGCCTGGCGGAACTGAACCACATCCGCGATCCGGTAACGGGCAAAGGCATCGACCACCAGACGGCGATCGTCCAGCGGGGTGACTTCCAATGGGTCCACATCACGGCTGAGGATACGGTCATCATAGCTGACCGCCTCTTGGATAAGGGGGATCTTGAAGGTCAGTCCGGGATCTTCCTTGACCGAAACAACCCGGCCGAATTGCAGGATCAGAACTTTTTCACGTTCATCGACGATGATTACAGCCGACATGACGATGGCAATCGCGATCACCAGGATCGGCAGAATAAAGGTAGTTTTACGCATCAGTTCGACCCCCCGTTGCCACGTTGCAGTTCATTCAGCGGCAGGTAAGGCACAACACCCGACCCGCTGGCATTTTCGTCCAGAATGATCTTGTTCAGACCACCCAGAACCTGCTCCATCGTTTCCAGATACAACCGTTTACGGGTCACTTCCGGTGCCTTGGTGTATTCCGCCAGAACCGCGCTAAAACGGCTGGCCTCACCCTTGGCTTCGTTCACCACTTGCGCACGATAACCTTCTGCCTCTTCCAGAAGTTGTGCGGACTGACCGCGGGCCTCGGCCAAAACCTTGTTGGCATAGGCGTCGGCGATATTTTGCAGCCGGTCACGTTCCTGCGCTGCGGCCTGCACATCGCGGAAGGCGGAAATCACCGATTCCGGCGGGTCGGCCTTGTCAAAGTTGACCCGCACGATGTGAACGCCACTGTCATAGCTGTCCATGGTCAGCTGAATCAGGTCGTGCAACTGGTCGGCGATCACTCCGCGATCCCGGTTCAGGATCGGGGCCAGTTCGGATTGCGCGATGATCTCGCGCATGGCCGATTCTGACACGGCGCGGATGGTCGGGCGCGGATCGCGCAGATTGAACAGGAACTTGGCCGGGTCGTTGATGTTCCAGACCACCTGATAGTCGATATCGACAACGTTTTCGTCGCCGGTCAGCATCAGGCCATCCTGGCTGCCACGCGCACCGCCCATGTCTTCGGTCTGTTCGCGGGTGACCGGGATCACCTCGGCCGTGACAAGCGGCCAGGGGGCAAAGTTCAGGCCCGGTTCCCCGATGCCGTAAAATTCACCCAGAAACAGTTCAACCGACTGTTCTTCGGGTTTGACCGTGTAAAAGCTGGCCATGCCCCACAAAACGGCCGCGGCAATAATGCCAAGACCAACCGTGCCCTTGGTTATCGCCGGCCCACCGCCGCCGCCACCCTGACCGGCACCACCGCCATTGCCACCGCCACCGCGACCGCCCATCAGGACGCGCAGTTGTTCCTGGCCTTTTTTCATCAGCTCTTCGATCTCGGGGATCTGCGGGCCGTCGCCCTCGGGGCGGTTTCCACCGCCGCCCGGGCCACCCTGACCGCCACCATTGCTGCCGCCACCGTTATTACCCCGGTCACCTCCGCCGCCGGAAGAGCCCCCGGCCCCCCAGGGACCACCGCTATTACCTGCCATACCTGTTCTTTCCTTTCTCAGCCGCCTTTATGCGGCGCTATACCATACCTTGTGCGTCACCACGATCAAATCAAGCGCGCCGCACAGGTGCCTTCATTGTTACCATCTCTTCGGACATGGTCGGATGCACCGCCACGGTCCGGTCGAAATCTTCCTTGGTCGCGCCCATCTTGACCGCAATCCCGGCCAGTTGGATCATCTCACCCGCGCCCGGTGCCACGATGTGACAGCCCAGAACCTTGCGTGTTGCCTGACTGACCACCAGTTTCATCAGCACCCGGCCTGATTGCCCGGCAAAAGAGGTCTGCATCGGTTTGAAACTGGTCGCGTAAACCTCGATCGGTTCCTGTTCGGCGGCCTGTTCTTCGCTCAGCCCCACGGTGCCCATTTCCGGCTGGGTAAAGATCGCCGTCGGGATCAGGTCGTGATCAACCGGTGTCGGGTTGCCCCGGAACACGGTTTCGACAAACGCCATGCCTTCGCGGATCGCCACAGGGGTCAGGTTCACCCGGTCGGTCACATCGCCGATGGCATAGACCGACGGCACACCCGTCTGGCTATACTTATCGACAACGATCTGCCCCTTGCGGCCCCGTGCCACGCCCAGACCCTCAAGCCCCAGATCGTCGGCATTGGGCACCCGGCCCGTGGCAAACATCACCTGATCGAACAGCCGCTTGTCGCCATTGGTGGCCTTGACCCGGATGGCATCGCCCTCGCGGTGCATCTCCAGCACATTGGTGCCCAGATGCACGTCGATACCGTTCTGGCACATTTCTTCGCAGACCAACCCGCGTGCCTCGTCGTCAAAGCCACGCAGGATTTGCGCGCCGCGATAATACTGGGTCACATGCACGCCCAGCCCGTTCAGGATGCCGGCGAATTCACAGGCGATATAACCGCCGCCGATAATCAGGATGCTTTCGGGCAGCGCATCCAGATGAAAGATGTCGTTCGAGGTAATGCCAAGATCTGCCCCCGGCACATCCGGTTTTACCGGACGCCCACCAGTGGCCACCAGAATATGCCGGGCCGACTTGCGGCTGCCATCGGCCAGTTCGACCGTATGCGCATCGACCAGCTTTGCCCGCTGATCAAATGTCTCGACCCCGTTGTTTTTCAGGATGTTGCGATAGATGCCTTCCAGCCGGTCCAGTTCGGCGTGCATCTTGCCCCGGAACGTGCCCCAGTCAAAACCGCCATTGGACATGTCCCACCCATAGGCGCGGGCCTGATCCACCATACCGGCATATTCGCTGGCAAAAACCATCAGCTTTTTGGGCACACAGCCCCGGATCACACAGGTGCCGCCATAGCGGTCCTCTTCGGCCAGCGCCACCTTTGCGCCGTCCTCGCCTGCGGCCACGCGCGCCGCGCGCACACCGCCCGATCCGCCACCAATGACGAAGAGGTCATAATCAAAGCTCATCTTTATTCCTAATCCGCAAGATCGGTAAACAGATTGTCGCTTTCAACAAAATCCAGCCGGTCATGCTCAATAGTGCCTTTGTTGATGTCGCGCAGTTCCACCCGGCCGTCGCCATAGCCGATTATCACCGTGTCACAGATATCAATGAACAGCCCGTTTTCAACCACACCCGGCATCTGGTTCATCACCAGCGCCAACTGGCGTGGGTTGCCGATGCGGTTCAGATGCAGATCAAGGATGTAATTCCCTTCATCCGTGATGAAGGGCACTTCGCCGTTCATCCGCAATGTTGTGTTGCGGCCCAGAACATCCATGGAAATCAGGGTTTCCTCGACCAGCGCCTGTGTGGTCTGCCAGCCAAACGGGATCACCTCGACCGGCAACGGAAATGCGCCAAGGTTTTCTACCTCTTTGCCAACATCCGCGATCACAATCATCTGATCGCTGGCCGTCGCGACGATCTTTTCCTGCAACAGCGCCCCGCCGCCGCCCTTGATCAGGTTCAGATCACCGTCAAATTCATCCGCCCCGTCAATGGTCAGGTCCAGCCAGCGGGCCTCGTCCAGCGAAATCACCTCGATGCCCACATCGCGCGCCAGTTCGGCGGTACGGGTGGACGTGGGCACGCCGCGTATTTTCAGCCCCTCGTCGCGCACCATCTCGCCCAGGCAGCGCACCAGCCAGGCGGCAGTACTGCCCGTGCCCAGCCCCACACGCATCCCGTCCTCAACAAAATCCGCCGCGCGCTTGGCGGCAACGAACTTGGCCTTGTCGATGGGCGACAACTCTCCGGTCATGGCAACAACTCCCCTGATGGCTGTGCCGCTTATAGGAAAGTTGTGACCAAGGTGCGAGACCTGATTTGCCCGCAAATACCACAAGGGGGCAGGATTAACCGGATAGCCCCCCATTAAGGAAGGCTCTTAATAACCCATGTGGTTTGAAAAAATGTCAGCCCCCGCCCGGGTGGGGACCTGCACCCCGGCTGTCAGGTTCACCATCCCACAAAAAACAGATTACAGATCAATTGGATGCACCATTGCAAAGCCCCCGCCGTGGGGCGGGCGGGGCTGGCATTTTTTCAAAATGCCCAAACGTGGGGTGTTCAGGGCTTGCCTAACTGTTCACACCCCGTAATTGCGCGAAAACCCCTGCAAGTGTCGTATTGGGGCTGACCCGGCCCGGTGACGTGCCCTAAGGTGGCGTCTTGAGCGAACCGACCACCCACCCGATCACCCACCCGAACACCCAAAGGAAGCCCCCTGAATGTTCTTGTCTGTCTTTGATATGTTCAAGGTCGGTATCGGCCCGTCCTCGTCGCACACAATGGGACCGATGGTTGCGGCTGCACGGTTTCTGGACCTGATGCGGGCCTCTGCGTTCGACTTTTCGGGGCTGCGGGCCACGCTGCACGGCTCGCTTGCCTTTACCGGGGTCGGCCATGCGACGGACCGGGCGACCATCCTTGGGCTGGCCGGGTTCCTGCCCGAAACCTATGACGCACAGGCGGCGGAATCGGCGTTGGCGGGTATCAGGGCCTCGGGCATGGTGTCGCCCGAAGGGTTGGGGTCGTTACGCTTTAACCCAAGCAGGGATCTGGCGTTTAACTATGACCTTGTGTTGCCGGGCCACACCAATGGCATGATCCTGATGGCCACCGATGCGCAGGGCGATGTGACCCTGCAACAGACCTATTATTCGATCGGCGGCGGGTTCGTGATGACCCAAGAGGAACTGACCGCAGGCAAAGCGACAGACAAAGGCGCGCCGATCCCCTATCCGTTCCATTCAGCGACAGAGATGTTGGATATGGCGACGCGCAGCGGGAAATCCATCGCGGCCATGAAACGTGCCAACGAAATCTCGCGCAGTTGCGAAATCAGCCTGGCCAGGGGGTCGGCGCAATTGTGGGACGTGATGAACGCCTGCATCGAACGCGGGCTGGCCGCAACCGGCGTGCTGCCCGGTGGCCTTGGGGTCAAACGCCGGGCCGGGCGCATTCATGACGCGCTGCTGGCCGAGGCAGGCATGAACCAAAGCGCCCCACACACGATCAACGACTGGATCTGTACCTATGCCCTGGCGGTGAACGAAGAAAACGCAGGCGGCGGTCAGGTGGTCACCGCCCCGACCAATGGCGCGGCAGGCGTGCTTCCGGCCACCTTGCGGTATTACCTTGACCATGTGCCCGGTGCTGCGCCCTCTCATATCGAGGACTTTCTGCTGACGGCCGCGGCCATTGGCGGGCTGATCAAGTATAATGCATCCATTTCCGGGGCCGAGGCCGGCTGCCAGGCCGAGGTCGGCAGCGCCTCGGCCATGGCTGCCGCCGGGCTGTGCGCGGTGATGGGTGGCACGCCTGCACAGGTCGAAAACGCCGCCGAAATTGCGCTGGAACACCACCTTGGCATGACCTGCGATCCGGTCAAAGGACTGGTGCAGGTGCCGTGTATCGAACGCAACGGGCTGGGCGCGGTCAAGGCCGTTACCGCCGCCAGCCTGGCGTTGCGCGGGGACGGTTCGCATTTTGTGCCGCTGGATTCCTGTATCGAAACCATGCGCCAGACCGGCCTGGACATGAGCGCAAACTACAAGGAAACCTCGCTTGGGGGGCTGGCGGTCAACGTGCCAAACTGTTGAACGGGGCACCGCCATCGGCTATTTACGCCGGGTAAGTACAACCTGTGCTTGCATCCCTCACATGCCGCGCCTAGCATGTTTAACATGCAGCCAGACAGACCCGTTTTGGGTATCCTTCTTATGCTGGGGTTCTGCGTTGTTGCCCCGATGGGTGATGCGGTGGCAAAGCTGTTGGGGCAATCGGTACCTTTGGGCCTGCTGTTGCTGGTGCGCTTTGGCGTTCAGGCGCTTGTGCTGATCCCGCTGGTGATTGTTTCCCACCGGGTCTGGCGGGTCAGGGGCCGGGTGCTGTGGCTGGTCATCATACGGACCGCCCTGCATATCGCGGGCATCGGGGCCATGTTTACCGCCCTGCAATACCTGCCGCTGGCCGATGCGGTGGCGATTGCCTTTGTGATGCCGTTCCTGATGCTGCTGCTGGGCAAATATATCCTGAACGAAGAGGTGGGCGGATACCGCCTGATGGCCTGTATCGTCGGCTTTGCCGGAACCCTGCTGGTTATCCAACCCAGCTTTGCCGAAATCGGCCTGCCCGCCCTTTGGCCGCTAGTGGTTGCGGTGGTGTTTTCGCTGTTCATGCTGGTCACCCGCCAGATCGCAAAGGAAACGGACCCCATCGGGTTACAGGCCATCAGCGGCGTGATGGCGGTGATTGTCCTGTTGCCCGCCTTGCTGATCGGGCACAAATTCGGGCTGGACCCATTGACGGCAATCTCGCCCACGACCGGGGAATGGGCACTGCTGCTGGCCATCGGGCTGTTGGGAACCGCGGCGCACCTGCTGATGACCTGGTCCCTGCGCTATGCCCCGGCGGCCACACTGGCCCCGATGCAGTATCTTGAAATCCCCGTCGCCACCGGTATCGGCTGGCTGATATTTCGTGATTTTCCGAACACCATGGCGGCGATCGGCATTTGCGTCACCATTGCCGCCGGCATGTATATCGTCCTGCGCGAACGCACCCTTAGCCTGAACCGCGCGGGGCCGGGTCAAAACGGTCCTGATCCGAACAAGAGCGCGCAATCGCCTGCATGACCACATCCAGCGCGCCACGGGGCACAATCACCAAAACCCCGTGACCATCCGTTTTCAACCGCACCGGTCCCAGCGCCCTGTTTGATATGCTCATGCGTTTGGCCGGGGCCATTTCCAACCCGTCGATCGGCCATTCCAGCCCGCGTGACCACCCACGTACCGGGGCCAGCGCAAACAGGGACACAACATCCCCTTCGCTCAGTGCCAGTTCAATCTGCGGTGGCGCATGAAAGATGACCTCGTGCGATCCGATCAGGATACACCGCCGGTCCGCATGCCGCACCAACGTGTTGAACGCAGCAAGCTGATGATCCACCCTGCCCCCCAGAAACCCCACGGCCAGAATCAGCGGCGCATCAATGCTGCGCAGCGCCTTGTCGAAATCGGTGGTGTCCTGTTCTCTGACCGCAAACAGCCGGTCGGGCGCAATCCGGGCCCGCACGTCCGCCGGCAGGCTGTCAAAGTCCCCGATCACCGCCACCGGATCATGCCCGACACGCAACGCCGCCGCGGCCCCGCCATCGGCAGCCACCAGTGTTGGCGCACGTTCCAGCGCCAGTTCCAGATCCCCCGGCCCAAGATCGCCCGCCCCCACCCGCGTAATAGGGTCAAATCCGTGAACAATCGGCGTCCTCATGCCGGTATTAACCCCTTTTTTGGAAACAGACCACAATCTGAACACAAAATGATACGTTCAATTGCACAGATTCGGACCGCTTTTGTCGCTCTGAACATGGTAAACATTGCTCCATAAGACTGTAGAGGACGAGCATCCCATGGTACATAACAATAAGGTTCTGACCGTTTCATACGGCACCTTTTCCTGCACACTGGAAGGGTTTGAAGACTCTTTCGGGACAATGAAAGACATCGCGGAATACTTTCGTGATCTGGCTTCTGACGATCGGTATTTCGGCGCTGAACCGCCGCAACCCGATGCCGATATGCTGGCCAGCATTGCCCAGCGGTCACTTGCCCGCCAGGTAGAGGCGCACAGCACCGACACAGGCGGGATCGTTCTGCGTGCGGCAGATGCCGCGCCGGAATCGATTGCAGACGCAGTCATTGTTCCCACCCCCGAAGTGGTCGCAGCACCCGCCGCAGAACCCGTCCCGGCACCCATCCCGGAGCCCGAGCCTGTCCTTGAAATCATCGCAGAAGAAATCGCCGCCGAATCGGCCCCCGAACCAACCGCCGAACCGACCCCGGAACCAACAATGGAACCCGAGGTAACCTTTACAGAGGTGGCCGAGACACAAGAGCCAGAGCAGGTGGAAACACCTGACCCAATAGCCGCACTTGTCCAGGATGTTACCGGGGACGTGGTGGCCGAAATCGAAATCGAAGCTGAAATCGAAGCTGAAATCGAAATCGAAGCCGAAGAAATCGCATTCGAAACCCCCGAAATCATCACCCCCGAACCCGTAACTGAACCTGTTGTGGTCCCGGTTTCAGATGCCGAACCAGAACCGGTTGACCTTGTCAGTGATGTCGTGAGCCCGCCACAGGCGGTGCCCGCCGTCGACAGTATCGCGGCCAAGCTGCAACGCATCCGGGCGGTTGTCTCGCAGAATGACACGCTTAATCAGGCGGGCGACTATATCGAAGACCAGCACGCCGATAGTTTTGTTACCGAGGCCATTCAGGACACGGTCCACACCCTGAACAGCAACGCAGAAGCAACCCCGGTTAACGATAATGATTCGGATGATGATTCGCAGGAATCGGATGACGAGATATTGCAGGTCCTGAACCAGCTGGATACCAGTGACCTGGAAGCGGACGAACCTGCGGCCACCCCCGACGAAGACATCTTTGCCGAGAGCGCGCAGTTCACCGAAACCCCGTTCGCTGAAGAATTCACCGAAGAAACAGCGACCAGCGACGACATCTTTTCAGAAAATGTGGTCCCTGATATGGCCCCTGATGCGGCGCTGTTCGATGACCAGTTCGGTGACCAGACCGACGTACAGGATGCCACCCCGCTCCGGGCGCAGGTGGTCAAGGTCAAGCGCGCCGATCTTGAGGCCGCGATTGCCGACGGACAATTGGAACAGATCGGCGAAGCGGAAGAGGACGATCTTTCCGCCGCGCTGGGCGATGCGGATGACAGTTCCCTGTCACCCGAGGACGAAGCCGACCTGATGCGTGAACTGGCCGCCGTCGAGGGTGAACTGTCTGACGACAACATCTTCGGAGACGACATCTCTGACGACAACACAGAAGACACCGGGGACACAGATAACCCGGATCAGGCCGCCGATGACGCCCAGTCGCAAGATATCCCCACAGGCAAGGTGGACCTGTCCCGGCTCATGGCCGAAGCAGACGAAAAGCTGGACGATCCGGAAACCTCCTCCAGCCGCGAAGCCTATAGCCACCTGCGCGCCGCCGTGGCCTCCGCCGAGGCAGAACGCTCGGCCGGTGGCACCGTGGGCAACCCCACAGAGGATCACGCCTATCGCGATGACCTGGCCGATGTGGTCCGCCCGCGCCGCCCGGCCATCGAAGGCGAGCGGACAAACCGCCGCATTGCAGATTCCCGCGCTGCACCGCTGAAACTGGTGGCCGAACAGCGCATCGATGCAGGCAACGGCATTAGCCAGCGCGGCCCGGTCCGCCCACGTCGTGTCGTGACAGTTCCGATCTTTGAAGCCGGCACAAGCAACACCACCGGCGCCGATAGTGCATTCGCCGAATTCGCTGATCGCATGGAAGCCACGGAATTGCCTGACCTGCTTGAGGCCGCGGCCGCCTACCTGTCCTTTGTGGAAGGCCACGACCAGTTTTCGCGCCCGCAACTGATGAACAAGGTGCGCCTGATAAAGCAGAGCGACTATAACCGCGAAGACGGGCTGCGCTCTTTCGGTCAGTTGCTGCGTGACGGCAAGATCGAAAAGAAAGGCGGCGGGCGTTTCGCGGCCTCTGGCACGATCGGCTTTCGCCCCGATGAACGCGAGGTAGGCTAGGGTCAGAACCCTAACCAGCCACCCCAAACATCCTGACAACCAGAACGGCGGCCCCAGTGGTCGCCGTTCCTGCGTTTACCGCCCCGTCAGGGCGTGAATGGTGACGCTTCAGGGTTCGTCTCAGGGTTCGTCGTTATCCGGGTCCGCCTGACCAACGCCCTGAAACACGAACTTGAATGGCAAAATCCAAGCCACCCCCAGCACCACATAGACCAGCAGCTCCACCAGAAACGGCGGGTGGCCGATCAGGTTCAGCACCGTGACAACGGCGACAATATAGACCGGCAGACCAATCAGCAGAATCACCAGCGACCAGCGACGGCGCGCCTTATGGCTGAGTTTTGGTTTATTATCGCCCATCAGTCGGCAAACGGGTCAGTGACAAGGATCGTATCTTCCCGCTCGGGCGAAGTTGACAGCATCGCCACCGGGCAATCGATCAGTTCCTCGACCCGGCGCACATACTTGATCGCCTCGGCCGGCAGGTCGGCCCAGCTGCGCGCGCCTTCGGTGGATTCGCTCCACCCCGGCATTTCCTCGTAAACCGGCGTACAGCGCGCCTGTTGGTCGGCGGCGGTGGGCAGATAGTCCAGTCGCTTGCCATCCAGTTCATAGGCCACGCAAATCTTCAGCGTCTCGAACCCGTCCAACACATCCAGCTTGGTCAGGGCGATGCCATTGACCCCGCTGGTGGCACAGGTCTGACGCACCAGAACTGCATCAAACCAGCCACAGCGCCGCTTGCGTCCGGTGTTGGTGCCAAATTCATGGCCCCGCTCGCCCAGCCGCTGACCATCCGCATCATCCAGTTCCGCCGGGAACGGACCTTCGCCAACGCGGGTGGTATAGGCCTTGACGATGCCCAGGACGAAATCAATCGCGCCCGGCCCCATGCCCACACCCGTGGCGGCCTGACCGGCAATCACGTTGGACGAGGTAACAAACGGATAGGTGCCAAAATCAATATCCAGCAATGCACCCTGTGCGCCCTCGAACAAAATGCGTTTGCCGGCTTTGCGTTTCTCGTTCAGCACCTTCCACACGGGGGCCGCATATTGCAGGATTTCCGGCGCGATGTCCTTTAGCTGCGCAATCAGCGCATCCCGGTCAACCGACTCCATTCCCAGGCCCCGACGCAGCGCGTCGTGATGCACCAATGCCCGGTCCACCCGCAGTTCCAGCGTCGCCATATCGGCCAGGTCAGCCACCCGGATCGACCGGCGCCCCACCTTGTCCTCATAGGCCGGGCCAATACCACGCCCGGTGGTGCCAATCTTGGCCACACTCACCGCCGCCTCGCGGGCGCGGTCCAGCTCTCCGTGGATCGGCAGAATCAGTGGGGTGTTTTCGGCAATCATCAGGGTTTCGGGCGTAACGGCCACACCCTGTTTGCGGATGCCGTCAATTTCACCGACCAGATGCCAGGGGTCCAGAACAACCCCATTGCCAATCACGCTCAGCTTGCCGCCGCGGACAATGCCGGATGGCAGTGCCGCCAGCTTGAACACCTCGCCGTCAATGACCAGCGTATGACCGGCATTATGCCCGCCCTGAAACCGCGCGATCACATCGGCCCGCTCACTGAGCCAGTCAACGATCTTGCCCTTCCCCTCGTCGCCCCACTGGGCGCCGACAACGACAACATTGGCCATATCCGGTCCTTTGTTTGATTTACTAGAAAACCCGCGCCGGTATAGCGAGCCATGGCGCACAGTGAAACCGAAAAGTCACCGCAACTCACACCACAGCCCACCAAGAGGCCGGGCAAGGCACCCGTTTGGGCGATTCCCGCACGAAAAAGGGGGTGGGTCGGATATGGGCCTGTTCCGGCACAGGCCGCTAACCGATGACCAACTGCGAATCACGCCTGTCGATTGCCGTTCTGTTGGGGCGTGGTGGGTTGCTGCACGATCTGAACGACTGATCCCAAGGTCAAAGCCGCACGGGGTCCCCATGCGGGGTCCGCAAATAGGCCGCCTCCCAGGCTGCGCGCATCTGTTCGACCTGATCCGGCGATGCCACGCCCTGTTCTGCCAGCAACCCCTCAAGCGTTTCCAGCCAAGCGGTGAAATAATCATCCCCGCCATCCAGATCCCTGCCCAGCCCATGCACCGCCAAAGTGGCCGAGAACCGCCTGACCCACTCGGGCCAGTCAAAATGCCCGGTTTCGTTCAGATGAACGGTCAGCGCAAAGACCTGCGCGTGCCAGGGTTGCGAAAATACCGGTTCGGGCGCGTCACTTATGGCGTCTGTCATGCCTGCTCCAGATAGGATTGCCAAAGGTCCAGGGTCACTTCGTCGCCCGGATGCTCGGGGCCGGCCCAAAGCTCGGACGCCGCAAAAACCACGGTATAAAGCGGCTCGGCGGCCTCGCCCAACCCGTGCGCGTTGCTGTCGGGCAGCACATGCGCCCCGTGCAGGCGCAGGATACGGCCCCGCGCCCCGGCGGCATATTGCGGCAAACGGGTGTGCCCCCCCTTAACCAGCCGGTTGCCGGCCGGATGCACCGTGCGCACCGCCTGCCCTTTGCTGAACAGCGGGGCAATCGCACTGTCCGCACTGTCCGCACTGTCGCGCGCGGTCGGGGCACCACGGGCCAACATCCCCGCCATCAATTCACCGGTAATCGCCTGGGTGGTTCCAGAATCCGGGCCAGAATCGGGGCCAGATGCGCCCCCGGCCTGACCTGCGGCCAGTTCCCGGCGGGTAATCACCCCCGTTTCAACCAGCAGATCCGCCAACGCGGCAACCCATTTTTCGTAATAGGAAAACCGGCTGTAATCGTGCGCGGACAGCTTTTCACGGGCGTGGCGCGATACGTCGATGTTCCACTTGCCAAGCCCCCCGGCAGCAACCGTCAACGCCAGCGCCCCCGGATGCCAGTCCGCCCTGAACGGGACAACGCCCTGAGGTTCCGGCACCACCGGCCCGTCACCAAACCGACCGCCCATGTCATGCGGGCGGGTCATGGATCGCCCAGTTTCAGGGCCGGTTTCAGGGCCGATTTCAGGGCCGATTTCAGGGCCAGCCCGGTGCCGATCATACTGTCGCGTGTGACCAACCGGGCCAGATCATCGACACCCATCCCTTTGGTGCCCTCGGGGCGCATGGGCAACACCAGATAGCGGATCTCGGCACTGGAATCCCACACACGCACGGCAGTTTCATCCGGCAGGGTCACGCCGAAATCGGCCAGCACCTTGCGCGGTTCACGCACCGCCCGCGCCCGGTAGGCGTCGGATTTGTACCAGCCGGGCGGAATACCCAGCAATGGCCAAGGGTAACAACTGCACAGGGTGCAAACGACCATGTTGTGCTGGGCGGGGGTGTTTTCGACCACCACCATATGTTCGCCCTGACGGCCAAAGTACCCCATATCAGCCACGACAGATGTGGCATCCGCCAGCAACTCTGTGCGAAAATCAGGGTCGCTCCAGGCGCGGGCCACAACCTGCGCGCCGTTCTTTGGGCCAATCCGGTTTTGATAGGTGTCTATTATTTCGTCCAGCGCATCGGGCGTGATCAACCCCTTGCCGGTCAGAATCGTTTCAAGCGCGCGCACCCGCAGGCCCGGATCGGGCGGTAACAGGGCATGGGCGTGATCGTGGTCATGATGGTCATGTGGCATGGGTATGACCCTGCGCCGGACCACCCTGATTTGTCCAGCACTTGCCCCGTTGCAATATCCTCCCTTGCCCCTGCCCGCAAACACGCCTAGATACCGCGCGGATACACAGAAAATTGCCGCAGGTCTTAATGGAAAACGTTGTTCTCATCATCCATCTTCTTCTGGCTCTTAGCCTGATCGCCGTTGTGCTGTTGCAGCGCTCTGAAGGCGGCGGCCTGGGCATGGGTAGCGGCGGCGGAGGTGGCGGTGCCATGAGCGGTCGCGCCGCAGCCACCGCGCTAAGCAAGGTAACCTGGGTGCTGGCAATTGCCTTTATCATCACCTCGATCTCGCTGACCATCATCGCGGCGCAAAAAGCCTCGGGCAGTTCTGTCATCGACCGGCTGGGCGTTTCGGCCCCCGCAGAGGCCGAGCAAAGCACATCGGAAAACCCGCTGGGCAGCGATTTGTTGCCGCCCGCCGAAGGGGATAACGCCCCGCTGGTGCCACGCGCAGATTAAACCCCGGTTAACCCCGGACCCGGCCCACTAGACCTTGAGAAAACAAAAGGAACTGCAACATCATCTTGCGGTTCCCTTGCGCAATGCGCGCGAATCCTTTATATGCGAAGTCCCGTGAAAGGGCGGTTTTTTTAATCGCCCCGGGCACATGAATTCTGGCGTTTCAACACGCTTTTCACGGGGGCTACCGACAGAAATGGCGCGATATATCTTCATCACGGGCGGGGTCGTCTCTTCCTTAGGCAAGGGGCTGGCATCTGCCGCCCTGGGCGCACTTTTACAGGCGCGCGGGTTCTCGGTAAGGCTGCGCAAGCTTGATCCATACCTGAACGTCGATCCCGGCACGATGAGCCCGTTTGAACACGGCGAGGTGTTTGTCACCGACGACGGGGCCGAAACCGACCTGGACCTTGGCCATTACGAACGCTTTACCGGCGTGGCCGCCCGCAAGACGGATTCGGTTTCCTCGGGGCGGATTTATTCCACCGTGCTGGAAAAGGAACGGCGCGGCGATTACCTGGGCAAAACCATTCAGGTGATTCCGCACGTCACCAACGAAATCAAGGATTTCCTGAAAATTGGCAGCGACGAGGTTGATTTCATGCTGTGCGAAATCGGCGGCACCGTTGGCGACATCGAGGGCCTGCCGTTTTTCGAGGCAATCCGCCAGTTCAGTCAGGACCGCCCGCGCGGCCAGTGTATTTTCATGCACCTGACCCTGCTGCCCTTTATCAAGGCCAGTGGTGAATTGAAAACCAAACCGACCCAGCATTCGGTCAAGGAACTGCGCAGCATCGGGATTGCGCCCGATATTCTGGTATGCCGGTCCGAACATCATATCCCCCAAAAAGAACGCGACAAACTGGCGCTGTTCTGCAACGTGCGCCCGAAAGACGTGATCGCCGCCTATGACCTGAAATCGATCTACGAGGCCCCGCTGGCCTATCATCGCGCCGGCCTTGATCAGGCGGTTCTGGACACATTCAACATCACCCCCGCCCCACGCCCCAACCTTGAACGGTGGAACGACGTGGCCGACCGGATTTACAATCCCGAAGGCGAAGTGAAAGTGGCCATTGTCGGCAAGTATACCCAGCTTGAGGATGCCTATAAATCCATCGCCGAGGCCCTGACCCACGGCGGCATGGCCAACCGGGTCAAAGTAAAGATCGAATGGGTCGATGCCGAGATTTTCGACTCAAAAGACCCAGCCCCTTACCTTGAGGGGTTCCACGCGATTCTTGTGCCCGGCGGTTTTGGCGAACGCGGCACCGAAGGCAAAATCAAAGCGGCGCAATTCGCCCGCGAACGCAAGGTGCCCTATCTGGGCATCTGCCTAGGTATGTAGATGGCGGTGATCGAGGCCGCCCGCAACGTGGCCGGCATCAAGACCGCCGGTTCCGAAGAGTTTGACCACGAAACCGGCAAGAAACGGTTCGAGCCGGTGGTTTATCACCTCAAGGAATGGGTGCAGGGCAATTACACGGTTCAGCGCGCGGTGGGCGACGACAAGGGCGGCACCATGCGGTTGGGGGCCTATGACGCGGTGCTGGCCGAGGGCTCAAAAGTGGCCGCGGTTTACGGCACCACCAATATCGAGGAACGCCACCGGCACCGCTATGAGGTTGATATCAAATACCGCGATCAGCTGGAAAAGGCCGGGTTGCAGTTTTCCGGCATGTCCCCCGACGGGCGCCTGCCCGAGATCGTCGAATGGAAAGATCACCCCTGGTTCATCGGCGTTCAGTTCCACCCGGAACTGAAATCAAAACCCTTTGCGCCCCATCCCCTGTTTGCCGATTTCGTCCGCGCCGCCATCGACAGTTCACGTCTGGTGTGACGGCGATGGCGCGATCCACAGGATGATACAGGATGATTCGGCGTTTCGTCCTCTGGTTGCGAACAGGCGTGGGGTTGCTGACAAGCGTGGGCATTGCAACGCTGTGCCTGGCGGGGGGCGCGACGGCCCAGGTGCATTCCGAAAGTTATGGCACCCTTGCCCGTCAGCTTGACGGGCGGATCAACTTTGAAACCCTGCCCCAACGGCCCGAACCGGGATTCAACCTGAATGCGCCGATGCGGTTTCACGGCGCGTGGCTGGGTGAGCGACTGGCCGGACAGGCCGTCAGTGGCGCGCCCCATGACGTGATCCGCGCCCAGCCAGACCTGCCGCTTGCCATTCGGGCAGGCCGGGCGGGGCAAAACCTGTCTGTTGCACGCCACCGTGGTTTTGGCTCAAACGCATTGCTGCCGGTTGGTCCGGGCGGGTTTGACGCCCTCAGCGCCCGCGGAGAGGGCGCGGTGACCATCCTGTTTGACCACGATCAGGCGGCGTTCGGGCTGCGTGTTCATGCCGACTATGCCGACCCGCTGGGCCACCGCCCGCCCCCCGGCACCCTGCAACTGCGGCTATATTCCCGCAAAGGCGCGCTGATTGGCACAACCGAACACCCGCTTGGCCACGCCATCACCGAAATCGGCTTGCGCCGGGATGGCAACATTCCCGATATCGCGGCAATCACCATCACCAATACCGATCCGGGCGGGATTGCCATTGACGACATTCTGTTCCAGCTTACCGCCCTGATCGGCTAACAAAGGGGACCATCATGGCCAAAGGATATTGGATAGGGCACGTCGATGTGGACGACATCGAAACCTATCAGAAATACATTGCCGCAAATGCCGCCCCCCTTGGCGAATACGGGGCCAGATTTCTGGTACGCGGCGGCGATCAGCAGGTCTGTGAAGGGACCGTGCGCAAACGCACCGTGGTGATTGAATTTGACAGCTACGAACGCGCGCTCGACTGTTACCAAAGCCTTGCCTACCAAAAGGCCAAAGGCATCCGCGATATGGTCGCGACCGCCGATATGGTCATCGTCAAAGGCTATGATGGCTGATTTCAGCTTGGCGCACGGCCAATCCCACGTTAGGTTATTCATATGCTAGGTAAATTTTTTCAGTCTCTGAAGGCCCCCAAACCGGGCGAACTGCCCGATCCTGACGCGGAACTCGCGTTTGGGGCATTGCTGGTGCGCGTCGCAAAGTCCGACAGCGAGTATCAGATTTCCGAGATCAGCCTGATTGATCGTATTCTGGCCCGGCTTTATCAGCACAACGCGGTCGAGGCGGCCAAAATCCGCGCAACATGCGAAAAGCTGCACGCGGCGGCCCCCGATACCGACACCTTTGCCAAACTGATCCGCGAAACCACCAGCATCGAGGAACGCCTTGCCGCCCTTGATGCCCTGTGGGAGGTGGTTTTGGCCGACGGCATCCAGAACGACAACGAATTCCGCGTCGTCGAAGAGGCACGCGCCGCCATGGGCCTGTCGCAGATTGACAGCGAAAAATCACGCGAACGCGCCAGCCATAGCGTCTAAGGCACCCTGTGTGGCCCTCTTGGCCCCCACTCACCCTGCATCCTTACGTATCGGACCCTCTGAAAGCCCGCGTGGTTTGGAAAATGCCCAGCGTTGGGTTGTTCAGGGATTCCTATACTTCCCGGTTGGCGCGGCGCAGGGTGCGCCCTATATGGTGATCCATGTTTGGTGATTTCCTCAACCGGTTGACCCGGCCCGACCCCGCCCCCCTGCAAGATACCGATGCCCGGCTTGCCCTAAGCGCGCTATTGGTGCGCATTGCCCGATCGGACGGCGATTATGCCGCCGCCGAAATTGACCGGATCGACCGGATCACAATGGCGCGGTACGGCCTGACCCCGTTCGAGGCAACCGCCCTGCGCGCCAGCGCCGAAACCCTTGAAACCGAAGCCCCCGACACGGTTCGCTTTACCCGCGCGATCAAGAACGCCGTTCCCTACGAAGACCGCCGCGCCGTGGTCGGGGCCGCATGGTCTGTGGCACTGGCCGATGGCACACGCGCCCACGAAGAGGATGCGCTGCTGCGGTTGATCGCCTCGTTGCTGGGGGTCAGCGATGTGGACAGCGCACGCGCGCGCCAAAAGGCGTCCCGCCTGTGATTGCCATGCTGGGAATGTATGATCCGCCAGCCTTAAGGGACGCCAATGACCGGCTTTGGCAAAAAACCCGCGCGCGGCTGGGCTATGGCCCCGAAACCCTGACCCGGGACATGGATTTCCTTGATATCTGGCAATCGCCGGACCTGTTGTTCGCCCAGACCTGCGGCATGCCGTTTCGTGCCCGGCTTTACCCGGACATCACCCTGATCGGCACGCCGGATTACCGCCTGCCCGGTTGTAACGCCGGGTACTATCGTTCCGCCCTTGTGGTGCGGGCCGATACCACAGGCACGGCGCTGGCGGATTTCACCGGGGGCCGGTTTGCCTATAATGACGCCCTGTCACAATCTGGCTGGGCCGGACCGATGGTTCATTTCGATCAGGCCGGGGTTTCGTTCACCAGCCTGCTTGAAACCGGGTCGCACAACAAAAGCGCGCGTGCGGTCGCCGATGGGCGCGCGGATATGGCCGGTCTGGATCTGTTAAGCTGGGCAATACTGGGCGAACATGACCCCGGTTTGGCCGCAAGGTTACGGGTGATCGATGCCACCGCCCCCACACCTGCCCTGCCCTATATCACCGCCGCCGGGCGCGACCCCGCACCAATCGCGGCGGCGCTGCGCGGGGCAATTTCGGACCTTTGCGAAACCGACCGGCGGGCGCTGCACCTGAACGGGCTTGTCGATATTGCCGCCGCTGATTATCTGGCTGTGCCGACACCACCGGGGCCATAAGGCTCCCCCCCAATCAACCATCAATCCAGACGCAAACGGGCCAATTCGGCGCATTCTTCAACCCGGCAACCATTTTGCAAGTTGCATTATCCAATGAATTCATTCCTATTGGCGCAAATGAATACCTAAATCATAAGGGCGCACCCGCCTTGCCAGACACCACCCCCGTCATCCAGATCAAGAACCTCCACAAAAGCTATGGGCCCCTTGAGGTCCTCAAAGGCGTCGACATCACCGCCCACCGGGGCGATGTGGTGTCGTTGATCGGTTCATCTGGCTCCGGGAAATCCACCCTTTTGCGCTGTGCCAACCTGCTTGAGGACAGCCAGCAGGGCGACATCCTGTTCAAAGGCGAACCGGTAAGCTGGAAGGGCAAAGGCGATACCCGCCGGCCCAGCGATGCCAAACAGGTGCTGCGTATCCGCACCAACCTGTCCATGGTGTTCCAGCAATTCAACCTGTGGGCCCACCTAAGCGTCCTGCAAAACGTCATGGAGGCCCCCGTCACCGTTCTGGGCCACAACAAGGCCGAGGCAGAAACCGCCGCGCGCCAGTACCTTGACAAGGTCTGGATCGGTGACAAATGCGATGTCTATCCGGCACAACTGTCGGGTGGCCAGCAACAGCGCGCGGCGATTGCCCGCGCTCTGTGCATGGAACCAGAGGCGTTGTTGTTCGACGAACCGACCAGCGCGCTGGACCCGGAACTGGAACAAGAAGTGATCAGGG
>DAOUPC010000222.1 GCA_030626365.1 Paracoccaceae bacterium | reverse complement strand
TTTTATTCCACCATCCACGAGGTGGGGCATGCGTGTTACGAACAGGGGATTGATGACGCCTATGCGCTGACCCCGCTGGGGGGCGGTGTGTCGATGGGTGTGCATGAAAGCCAAAGCCGGATTTACGAAAACCAGCTGGGGCGCAGCCGGGCCTTTACCGGGTGGTTGTTCGATCAGATGACCGAGGCGTTTGGCGATTTCGGAATTGCCGATGCGGATGCGTTTTATGGCGCGGTGAACCGGGTGCGGAACGGTTATATCCGGACCGAGGCGGACGAGGTGCAGTATAACCTGCACATCATGCTGCGGTTCGACCTAGAGCGCGCGCTTATGTCCGGGGATTTGCCGGTTGGCGATCTGGAATCCGCATGGAATGACCGGTTTGCGGCCGATTTCGGCTATGCTGTGGACAAGCCATCGAACGGCTGTTTGCAGGATGTGCATTGGTCCGTGGGGCTGTTTGGCTATTTCCCGACCTATTCACTGGGCAATGTCTATGCCGGGTGCCTTTACGCCGCGCTGCGCGAGGCGGTGCCGGGGCTGGATGGGCAGTTGGCCAAGGGCAAAACCGGCCCGGCAACCGGGTGGCTGGGCAATAATCTGCAACGGTTTGGCGGGCTGTATCAGCCGCGCGAAATTATCACGAATGCCAGCGGCATGGCCCCGTCCGAGGGGCCGCTGCTGGGGTATCTTGAGACCAAGTTCGCCGATCTTTACCAGTTGTAGCGACCGTGCGGTTTCAATCGCCGGCGACAAACGTGCAAAGTTGCCACTGGCCATTGCCGGATCGGGTTAGTTGGGCGCGGTAACCAATTATGGAATAAAGGTAATCCCGGTGGGTATACCCGGATTGCCCATCGCCAGTGCGAACTTTGAGATAGGTAGAATCCGGGTCATAGTCCACGACGGTGACAAGTTCGTGACTTAGCCGGTTCACGACCGGGTCGCTGCGCGACGGCCCTGCGCGCAGCAGAACCTGTGTGCCATCCACGAAATAGGTTGTATATGGGTCCATGTCTTCTGGCAGTTCGATCTGCCAGTAAAGCGGCATCCAAAATTCATTGCTGCCGTCGAAATACCCCGGTCGGGCTAGGGTGTTTTCAAGGTCGCGCCAGTACCCCTCGCGCATGGCACCGGCCTGATCGCGGTACTCTTCGCTTAGCATTTCGGGTGGTACGGTAAGGTATTGGCGAAATTCGGCCAGTCCGCCATTGCCACCAAAACTGAGAAAGATGTCGTCGCAAGCCAGGGCCAGCACTGCGTCGGTGTCGCGTGCGGCTATGGCCGCCCTTAGCCTATTGCGATATTGCACCAGGTCTGGGTCTTTTGCGGCCTGATCGACGGGGGGCAGGTGGATGCGTTCGGCCAGGGTGGGTGTGGCTGTCAGGGCTGACAAGGTCAGCGCTGTTAGCAGGGTGATTGCCGCGCGTTTCATTGTGTGGCCCGCATCGCGGCCTGGGCACAAAAACACGATGCGGCGACGGCGGCATCGGCGCGGGCCAACGCAAGGTCAAGGCGTTGTTTGATCTGAATGATCTCAACCGTCTCTTTTCGCTCTTTAAGACAGTCGTGCAACCCTTTGAGGGACCACACATTATCCGGGTGAACGGTGGCGCGGCTTAGCTGGCCGCCCAGGCCCAGATCCTCGCGGTAAACTGCCTCGGCCTCGGCCACGTGGCCCTGTTCCAGAAGCAAGGCACCAAGCGCGTGGCGACTGGGCTGCATCCAGCCCCAGGGTTCATCATATGGCAAAGCATCATCATGCGCCGCCGAGGCCCGCAGGTGGGCAAAGGCCGCCGCATAGTTTTCTTTGCGATACTCGATTTCCCCCCGCAGCATTTCTGTTGCGATTTCAAGCAGATCAACGACCTTGTTGTTGTGCAGTAACCGTGTGTCGGGCACGGCGTCACGGGCTTTGATAAACACCTGTTCCTCGGCCTCTGCCTCGGCCACGCGACCTGTGGCGGCCAGGGCCACGGCGCGGGCATAATGGGTGGTGGCGGTCAGGGTGCAATACAGCGTCTGATCCTTGGGCGGTTGCAGCGCGATCGCCTCTTTCCAGCGACCAAAGCGGATCAGGATATGCGGGGCCATCGCCATATAGCTTTCAAAGTAATCGGCCATCGGCGGGCTTGTCACCCGCAACATTTCCTCGGGGACCGTGTCGAACATGCCCTGCACCGCGTCCAGCGCCGGCTGAATTTGCCCCAGAAACAGCGCGCCGTAGATGACAAAGTGATAATCGTGCTGGCGATACCCGGTATAGATATTAAAGGCCCCCTCGCGGGCGTAATATTTCAGGTCCGCCTCGACCGCCTTTTGGTTCCAGTGGACCACGTTGTGATAATGCCCGCACAGCATGTCGATATGGGTTGGCATATGCACCAGATGCCCCGCGTCCGGCACCAGCGTGCGCAGCGCATCACCCGCCTTCAGGGCCTTTTCCGGGGTCGGCGACATTTCCATCAGATGAATGTAAAGATGCAGCAGGCCGGGGTGGGTCATGGCCCCGTCAATCGTGTTCAGCGCGGTTTCCAGCACGTTCTGTGCCTCGGGGGTGGCGGCCCCTTTGGCGGGGGTGCCCGATGCCAGATCCCACATCTTCCAGGGCGTCAGGTTAAGCAGGGATTCGGCAAACACCGTGCGCAGATCCAGATGATCAGGGTGCGCGGCAAAGGCCATGCGCATGGCATCGGCATAATCATAATCCCAGGCGTGCATGTCATCACCCAGGCCACGCCGGGGATAGCGGGCGGGCAGGGCGCGGATCAGCGCCGCCTCGACCGGGGAAACCGCATGGGCCAGCGCCAGCGCGGCCTGCGTGGCGTCAAAGGCCGCTTCGATTGCCGCTGTGCGACCTGCTTCGTCGTACAGATCCCAGGGCATGTTGTAATTCGGCCCCGTGGCATAGGCGATGCCCCAATGGGCCATGGCGCAGTTGGGGTCATGTTCCAGGGCACGGTTGAAACAGACCGTCGCTTCGGCGTGGTTATAGGCATAGGTCCAGATCAGGCCGCGGTCGAACCACAATTGTGCGTCGCCCGAGGTGGTGGTGATGGGGCAGCTGTGACTGCCAAGATTGTAATAATTGTCCATGATGCCCTCGCTGATTTACACGCATGCTATCATAAATAGGGCAATCAGGGGAATTGGCGCGCCTCGATCCGGCCCATGCGCAGCATCAGGCCAAAGCCGATCACCGACATGGCGAATATCCCGACCGCCAGCGGCCACAGGGTGGCGTTGAACAACAGGCCCACAGGGGCGGCGATCAGCGCGGCCAGCACCGTTGAAATGCCGCCGATAACGGATGCGGCCATGCCGGCGATATGGCCCATCGGTTCCATCGCAATGGCGCTTAGGTTGCCCAGCGTGGTGCCGGCCATGAAGAACACGCCACATTGCCAGGCAACAAACACGCCGAAATGCAGGTCAAGGGGCAGGTCCGCCCCCATCCCCGCCACGATCAGCACCAGACCGGTCAGCCCGATCTGTGCGCCAAACGACCAGGTGACGATACGGCGCATACCGACACGCACCACCACGGCAGCGTTCAGCAGGCTGGCGCTGCCCGATACCAGGGCCACCGCGCCAAACCAGAACGGAAAGCTGTCCGCCCGGTCAAAGATCACGTCATAAACCGGCTGAACCATGATGATCATGGTAAATAACACGGCCAGCGACAGGGTTTGCACCATAATTGACAGGCGCACGGTCGGATTGGCGAACATTTCCCGCACCGCCCCCAGCATCAGGGGCGCGCGGAACGGGCGGCGGTCCTCGCGGGCCAGCGATTCAGGCAGGCGCAGGCCCATCCAGGCGATGGAAATCAGCGAAAACAGGATGAAGGCCAGGAAAATGCCACGCCAGCCGGTCAGTGCGATGATTCCGGCCCCCATCATCGGTGCAAAGGCCGGAAAGATGGTGAATATCATCATCGCAATCGACATCATCCGCGCCATGACCCGCCCGGAAAACAAATCCCGCATGATGGCGATGCCGACAATGCGCGGCGCAGCCGCCCCCAGCCCCTGCGCCACCCGTGCCGCCAGCACCACCTCAAGCGAGGAACTGGCCCAGGCCACAGCCGAGGCCACGATATAGATGATTGACCCGGCATAGATCACCGGTTTGCGCCCGAACGTGTCTGACAATGGCCCGGTAAAGAACGTGCCCACCCCCATGCCCAGCACAAAGGCCGTCAGGATCAACTGGGCCCGGTTGGTGTCGCCGGGGCTAAGTTCGGCCCCGATTTCGGGTAGCGCGGGCAGCATCGAATCGATTGAAAAGGCAATGGTGGCGAACATCATCGCAATCAGCGCGACAAATTCGGGCCGGGACATACGGTTCTGCATCGGGGGTATCCTTGTTACCGCCCAGCGGTATCACGGGTTTTGGCGCGGTGCAAAGGGGGCTGGCGTTTCGATCCGGGTGCTAAATCCGGGCGCTGAACAGATGATGCAGTTGCGGCGTTGACGGCGCTTGCCCGGATGTTTTTATTTGTTACGCGACCACCAGTTCCCAGATCGTCACATCCGCGTCGTCAAAGCGGAAATATTCGACGTTGATCAGGCTGTCGGTGCCGTCTGCCCCCACAACCGTCACTTCGGTTGCCGAGGTTCTGGTCAGCGTATAATCACCGCGATTGCCATCAAACAGCGCGTAATCCGAAGACCCGCCACCATCGATCGTATCATTCCCGGCCCCGCCTTTAAGGTTGTCGATCCCGCCAAA
>DAOUPC010000166.1 GCA_030626365.1 Paracoccaceae bacterium | reverse complement strand
TTTGGGAGGCGGTGCAGATATCGTTGGGCCTGCTTGTGCCGCTGCTGATGATCAAACACATCGTGCATACGCGCGTCGCGCATCAGGTGTTTGGCGTGAATGATGATTTCGGCTATATCAGCGTGCTGATCTGGGGCACGCCCGATGGGGCATGGCAGGCCGTTTTGTTGCTGATCGTCTGGGTGCATGGCTGTATGGGGCTGCATTTCTGGCTGCGTCAAACACCCTGGTGGCGGCGCTGGTTGCCGGTGATGACCGGGCTTGGCGTGCTGGTGCCGGGTTTTGCGCTGGCCGGGTTCCTGAGCGAAGGGCGCCGGATGCTGGTGCTGTTCAGTGACGCCACAACCCGCCTGCCGCTGATGGAACAATACCGCTGGCCGGATCAGGCCGGTTTCGCCAGCCTGATTGCCACCGCCGATTACCTGCTGGCCGGGTTCTGGGCCATTATGGCACTGAGCGCACTAATCTATATCGGTCGCAAGCTGGCGGGCCGGCGGGCCGCAATCCGGGTCCGGTATGTTGATGGTCCCGAGGTATCGACACAAAAGGGATCAACCCTGCTAGAGATATCGCGCGCCAACGGCGTGCCCCATACCGCCCTTTGCGGCGGGCGCGGGCGCTGTACCACCTGCCGGGTGATCGTCGAGAACGGTGGCGACCTTTTGCACCCCCCCAGTGACGCCGAGGCGCGCAGCCTGGCGGCCGTCAACGCCCCGTCCAACGCGCGCCTTGCCTGCCAGATCAGGCCAAGTGCCCCGCTGACGGTGTTCCGGGTGTTTCGCCCCGACGGGCGGCGCGGGCGGGCACATGCCAGCCAGGGGTCGGAACGCCGCTTGGCCATCCTGTTTCTGGACATGCGCGGTTTTACCGCCCGCACAACCGGGCAGTTGCCCTATGACGTGGTGTTCCTGTTAAACCGGTTCTTTGACGCCATTGTTCCCTGCATCACCGGCGCGGGCGGCACTGTCGACAAATACCTTGGCGACGGATTGCTGGCGGTGTTTGAAACGGCGGATGAAACCACATCGGCACAGGCCGCATTGCAGGCCGCCGCCGGCATCGGTTCGGCGCTGATCACCTTTAATCGGATGCTGACCGGCGAAGGCGCGCCCGTCGTTGCCATCGGCATTGGCCTGCATCTGGGCGATGTGGTGCTGGGGGAAATCGGGGCCGCAGGCAACGCCCCGCGCACCCTGATCGGCGACACGGTGAACACCGCCAGCCGCCTTGAGGGCAAAACCAAGGAACTGAAGGTCGAATTACTGATTTCCGAACCTTTGTTGCAAAGTGCCGGATACGACACCCGGTCACTGGACCTGATCACCCCCGAACTGCGCGGAGTCACCAGCCCCTTGCGTGCCCTTGCGTTACCCGCCGGGGTGGATTTGTTCAAAACCCTTGGGGCAAGAGGAACAGATGCCGGACAGGAAACTGAGCCAGAAACGGGACCCGAAACCTGATTGCACACCCAAAAGCATCACAATTCGCTCACTCTTGGGGTGAATCGCGTTTCAGGTTAAACGCAAAGTGCTTTAACGCTAGACTTTCCTTATGCTGCGGGGATATTCCGCGCGCGAACGGGTTCATTTGGCCCGACTGCCCCAAGACATTATTGAGAGATTTGAAATGACAATGCTTAGCACTCTGGCCCCGATCCAGGAACTTTATGTTTCCTACGACTCAGCCCAGAAACTCAAAGTCGACGCCGGAGAGTTGAAAAGCCACGACCTGACACCGCGCCAGATCTGTGACCTGGAATTGCTGATGAACGGCGGCTTCAACCCCCTCAAAGGGTTCCTGAGCGAAGCGGACTATGATGGTGTTGTCAACGATCTGCGCCTGAGCGACGGCACCCTCTGGCCAATGCCGATCAACCTGGACGTATCGGAATCCTTTGCCGAGGGGCTTAAGATTGGCGAAGACATCGCCCTGCGTGATCAGGAAGGCGTCATTCTGGCCACCATGACCGTCACCGACCGCTGGGAGCCGAACAAGGCGCTTGAGGCCGAAAAAGTATTTGGGGCCGATGATCTGGCGCACCCGGCCGTCAATTACCTGCACAACGCCGCGGGCAAGATATACCTTGGTGGCCCGATTACCGGCCTGCAACAACCGGTGCATTACGATTTCCGTGGCCGTCGTGACACGCCCAACGAACTGCGCGCCTATTTCCGCAAGCTGGGCTGGCGCAGAATAGTTGCATTCCAGACCCGCAACCCGCTGCACCGGGCGCATCAGGAACTGACGTTCCGGGCGGCCAAGGAAGCACAGGCAAACCTGCTGATCCACCCCATCGTCGGCATGACCAAGCCGGGCGATGTTGATCATTTCACCCGTGTGCGCTGTTACGAGGCGGTGCTGGACAAAGACCCGGCAGCCACCTCCAGCATGAGCCTGCTGAACCTTGCCATGCGCATGGCCGGCCCCCGCGAGGCCGTCTGGCATGGCCTGATCCGCGCCAACCACGGCTGTACCCACTTTATCGTCGGGCGCGATCATGCCGGCCCCGGCAAGAATTCCGCCGGTGACGATTTCTATGGCCCGTATGACGCACAGGATCTGTACCGCAAACATCAGGGCGAAATCGGCTGTGAAATGGTCGATTTCAAACACATGGTCTATGTGCAGGAACGCGCCCAGTACGAACCAAACGACGCAATCGAGGATCGCGACAATGTTACGATCCTGAACATTTCAGGCACCGAATTGCGCCGTCGTCTGGCCGAAGGGCTGGAAATTCCTGAATGGTTCTCGTTTCCCGAGGTGGTCAAGGAACTGCGCCGCACCAAGCCACCGCGCCACAAACAGGGTTTCACCGTGTTTTTCACCGGCCTTTCCGGATCCGGCAAGTCAACCATCGCCAACGCGCTTATGGTCAAGCTGATGGAAATGGGCGGGCGCCCCGTGACGCTTTTGGATGGCGATGTCGTGCGCAAGAACCTGTCAAGCGAACTGGGCTTCTCCAAGGAGCACCGTGACCTGAACATTCGCCGCATTGGGTATGTTGCCTCAGAAATCACCAAGAACGGCGGCATCGCCATCTGTGCGCCGATTGCGCCTTATGCCACCACACGGCGGTTCGTGCGTGAAGATATCGAAACCCATGGGGCCTTTGTCGAAGTGCATGTCGCCACCTCGCTTGAGGAATGCGAACGGCGCGACCGCAAGGGGCTATACAAGCTGGCCCGCGAAGGAAAAATTAAGGAATTCACTGGCATATCAGACCCTTACAACGTTCCAGAGAACCCGGAACTGCGGGTCGAAACGGTTGGCACCGAAGTGGACAACTGCGCCCATCAGGTGCTGCTGAAGCTGGAAAACATGGGCCTGATCGCCGGCTGATCATCAGGAAATTGCCGCAGGGTGGGGACCCCCTGCCCTGCGGTCTTTATCTTAATTCACAGGCTGGCGCGAATTGCCTCGGTCGCACGCTTTTCCAGGTCGCAATACCCGGACAGGGCCGGCTGGATGGCCTGAATCTGTGGCAGGCGGGCGGCAAAATCTGCCTTGCTCATGGTTTGGACCGCGCGTTGTATATCGCCCTCAGAGGCACACAGGATGATGCCTGTGGGGTCGATAAACCGCTCAAGGTTCGGACAGCCCCAATAGATCGGCACGGTGTTGCACAGCACCGCATCCACCAGCTTTTCGGAAAAATAGTTCTTTTCCTGCACGTTCTCGATCACCACCGAGTACCGATAGGGGGCCAACCCGTCCGCCTTGCGATCAAATGCGGTGTAGCCACGCCCCATCACCTCAATATCCATGGACGCGTCGCGCGCCCAGTCGACAATCCGGTGGCGCAGTTTGTGACCGGTCGTATCCCGCTTGGCAGATGCCACAAGCGAACACATGCGCGTCTTGCTCAGCGGCAACTCACGCCATTCAGGCACCCATGTGGTGCCCATCGGAAAGAAAATGCCGTTGGGGATGCGTGACAACAGCCCCTCATTGAACCCAAGCACCCGCCAGAACCGCCCATGGGTCAGCCGTAACAGCACATGATGTTTGCGGTGAATGACCGTCGGTTCGGCCAGAACCAGCGATATTTGCGCTTTGGTGCCACGATCACGGCGGAAATGCGTGGCGGTTTTGGGGAACACGATCAGATGGTCGTCGGCGCGCAAATCCCCCACCCTGGCCCCGCTTAACCGGTCGGGACAGCCCAGCGGCCAAAGCAGATCGGACACCGGGGCATGGGCAAGCTGTGGCCCAAGCGCCTGTCCATAGGGCAACACGGCAATCGCCGGATCAGATGTTTCACGCATTTCAGACACCCTTCAGATCGCCGCCGATCGCCACGGGCAAAGCCAGTTCGCCCCGCATCAACACAACACCCTGCCCGCCGACCCGCACGCCGGTCGGGGCCTTGCGTGGCCCCAGAACCTCTATGCTGGCCCGGCCGGGCCGACCCATCCAATGGCCTTGCTCGGCTGTGAATTTGGGCGCGTCGATCAGTCCGTGATGCCACAGATAGGCCGCCATGCACCCCGTGGCAGCCCCGGTAAACGGGTCTTCGGGCGGCATCGGTGGTGGCAGCAGCAGGCGCGAATATGTATCGCCATCTGCGGTGCTGCCCCCCAGGGTGACCAGGAATGGTTCAATCATACCGGCATGCGGCGTGCCCGGTGGGTTCAAGGCGCGCCACTGGTCAGGGTCAAGAACAGCCCGGCGCAGGGCATCTTTGCTGCGCAATACCGTGATGCAGAACGGTGTGCCCGTCGATACAATTTGCGGCGTGCCCAGAATATCCTCTGGCAGCAGCGAAAACACCTTGGCGATCTGCGCCGGGACAAATGTTTTGCCAAACACCGGGGCCATCTGCGTCATGGTCACAATTGGCCCGTCCGCGCCGGCCCTGACATCAATTGGCAACACACCGGCCCCCACCTCAAGCGTGAAACGGGCCTGACCCCCGGACATATCCACCAGCCCGCGATCGACCAGCGACACGACAGTGGCAATCGTCGGGTGCCCGGCCATCGGAATTTCCCGGTCCGCAAGGTAATAGCGCGCGCCAAAGTCCGCCTTGTCCGAACCAACCACATAGGCGCATTCGGACAGCGATGTTTCGTTGACCAATGCCAGGCGCGTGGCGGTGTCTATGTCATCGCCCCCATGCACCACAACACAAGCATTGCCGCCAAAAGTGCGGGTGGTGAACGCATCCACCCAGTCAAAGGCGGATCTGCTCAATGCACCGCGACCGGGGAATAATCATTCTCGCGGGCAAGGAAAAAGGCCGTCTGGCGGTCGGTCACCAACGCCAACTGCTGCCCGTCGGAATCATGCACCGCGTAAAGCTGTTCGCGGGTTCCCGCCTCGGCGCGAAGATCGTCGGGCAGGTCGGCCACATCCACGGCCTTTACATAAACGATCCGGCTGCTTTCATCGTCAAAATCTATTGGTGTGTTCATGTCTTACCCTTTCCTGATCGTGATTGTCTGCACAATGGTTTCAGGCGTCGCACGTGTCAGATCCACATGCAGCAGCCCGTTTTCCATGATCGCCTCTCCGACCTCGACCCCATCGGCCAGCACGAACATGCGCTGAAACTGACGCGCCGCGATACCGCGATGCAGGAACACCCGCCCATCGCCATCATCGCCCTGACGTCCACGGATCACCAGTTGGCGATCCTCGACGGTGATCGACATGTCCCCCTCGCCAAACCCGGCCACAGCCAGGGTAATGCGATATGAGCAATCGGATGTCTGTTCGATATTGTAAGGTGGATACCCTTCGTTCCCGGATTTGGCCGAGCGTTCCAAAAGGCGTTCCAACTGCTCAAAGCCCAGCATATGCGGGTAAGAGCCCAAAGTAAGTTTTGACACTGTTTCGTCCTTATCAGTCAAAGCGACGGTGCGCGCGGTCCCGCATCCGGCAACCGCACAAGTCAAATATGGGTAGAAAACGACAGATTAACAAGGGCCGGATCAGGGGCAATCCAGGCAGATCAAGGCACCACCCGGACTTGGGTTATTCAGGCCGTCCCTAAGTGTTGAACAAAAAGTGCAGAACATCGCCATCCCTGACGACATATGTTTTGCCCTCGGCGCGCATTTTTCCGGCCTCTTTGGCCGGTTGTTCGCCGCCCAGTGTGACGTAATCATCATAGGCAATGGTTTCGGCGCGGATGAACCCACGTTCGAAATCGCCGTGGATCACCCCGGCGGCCTGTGGGGCCGCGGTGCCCTGACGGATGGTCCAGGCGCGGGCCTCTTTCGGGCCGACGGTAAAATAGGTTTCCAGATGCAAAAGCTGATAACCGGCGCGGATAAGGCGGTCCAGGCCCGCCTCGGTCAGGCCCATTTCCTCAAGGAACATCTGTGCCTCGTCCAGCTCCAGCTGGCTGATTTCTTCTTCGATCTGGGCACTGATGATGACATGGGCGTTGCCTTCGGAGGCCGCCATTTCAGCGACCTGGGCCGAGAAATCATTCCCTGCCGCCGCTTCGGATTCACCTACATTACAAACGTACAAAACTGGTTTGGCGGTCAATAACTGCAACAGTTTCCAGGCCTTGGCGTCCTCGGCG
>DAOUPC010000032.1 GCA_030626365.1 Paracoccaceae bacterium | reverse complement strand
CGACGGCCCCCGCCTGGGCGGTACAGCCTGATGAGGTCCTGGATGATCCGGCGCTTGAGGCGCGCGCGCGCGAACTGAGCAAAGGGCTGCGCTGTCTTGTGTGCCGCAACGAGAGCATTGATGAAAGCAACGCGGGCCTGGCCCGTGACCTGCGCCTTTTGGTGCGCGAACGGCTGGTGGCCGGGGACAGCGACACCGAGGCGGTGGCCTTTATCGTCGATCGCTATGGCGAATACGTGCTGTTGCGCCCCACCACGACCGGGTCCAACTGGCTGTTGTGGGCGGCGGGGCCGCTGATGATTCTGGTGGCGGGTGCCATGGGGGCGGTTTATTTGCGGGCCCGGGCGCGTCCGGGTCGACAAGAGGCGGCCCTTTCCCCCGAAGAAGCGGAACGGTTGCGCAAAATTCTGAAAGACTGACGCGCGGTTTCTCTTTTCACACGCCCCTTGTTGCGCCAGTTTGCTGTTGAATGCCAATCAGACGAGGCCACGCATGGACTATCAGACAATCCAACTCGAAATCACGGACGGCCTGGCGGTTGTGACGCTGAACCGGCCTGACAAGATGAACGCGCTGAATACCCAGATGCGGGCCGAAATCACCTTTGCCATGCGCGAGGCGGCCAGCCGTGCGCGGGCCATCGTGATGACCGGCGCGGGGGCCGCGTTCTGTACCGGGCAGGATCTGGGCGATGCCGGCGGGTCCGGCGTGCCGGACATGGAGCGCACGCTGCGGGATGAATACAACCCCATGCTTGAGGCGGTTTATGATTGCCCGGTGCCAACCATTGCCGCCGTCAACGGCCCGGCTGCCGGGGCGGGGGCCAATCTGGCGCTGGCCGCGGATGTGGTGATTGCCGCCGAAAGTGCGTATTTCCTTCAGGCGTTTACCCGGATCGGCCTGATGCCCGACGCCGGTGGCACCTGGTTTTTACCGCGCCAGATGGGGCTGGCCAAGGCCATGGGCGCGGCATTGTTTGCCGAACGGATCAGTGCGCGCCAGGCCGATGACTGGGGTATGATCTGGGAGGCGGTGGCCGATGATGCGTTCGATGCCCATTGGCGGGCACGGGGCGCGCATCTGGCCGGTGGGCCAACGGCGGCTTATGGCGCGGTCAAGAAGGCGCTGCGTGCCAGTTCCGACAATACCCTGCCCGAGCAGTTGATGATCGAGGCGCATTTGCAGGGAAAATGCGGCCAGACCCGTGATTTCCGCGAGGGGGTCGTGGCATTCATGCAAAAGCGTCCTGCGAAATTCGAAGGACGTTAGGGGGCTGAATAACCGGTACGGCGTGAAAAATTCCCGGATGCGGGGCGTTTCAGGGCGTTTCCGGGTTATATACTGCCTGCCCGGCGACAAAGGCAA
Organism: Paracoccaceae bacterium; assembly: GCA_030626365.1. Lineage (GTDB taxonomy): Bacteria > Pseudomonadota > Alphaproteobacteria > Rhodobacterales > Rhodobacteraceae > NVQY01. Next base: position 12,371 of record DAOUPC010000032.1, on the reverse strand, counting down.
TCGAACCGGGGGGCATAAACCGGGGGCGCAACATGGCACACACATTGACCGGGTGGCGCGCATCTGTCATGCACAGGGCTGGCAAAAGCGACCAGAGGTCAAAAGGGCATGAAGGTCATCATTTGCGGAGCGGGACAGGTTGGCTGGCAGATTGCCAGGCATTTGTCGGGCGAACTGAACGACGTGACGATCGTGGATTCAAACCCCGATCTGGTGCGCCGTGCGGCTGATACGCTGGATGTGCAGGGCATTGCCGGCTTTGCCAGCTATCCGGATGTTCTGGACCGGGCCGGGGCGCGGGACGCCGACATGATCATCGCTGCCACCTATTCGGACGAGGTGAATATGGTCACCTGCCAGGTGGCCCATTCGGTGTTCGGCATTCAGCGCAAGATTGCCCGCCTGCGGTCGCAATCCTATCTGGACGCGATGTATTCCGATCTGTACCGGCGCGAACACATGCCCATCGACGTGGTAATCAGCCCCGAACGAGAGGTGGCCGCCGCCGCCATGCAGCGCCTGTCGGCCCCGGCCGCCTTTGATACCGAAACCTTCATGGACGGAACCGGGCAGTTGCTGGGCATTTCCATCCAAGAGGATTGCCCGATCGTCAACACGCCGCTGCGCCAGTTGACCGATCTGTTTTCCACCCTTCGTTCCATCGTGGTGGGGGTCCGGCGCGATGGCAGCCTGTTTGCCCCGCACGCGGGGGATCAGTTGTTCGCGGGTGATAATTGTTATGTGTTCTGTCATGTGGACGATGTGAACCGCACGATGGAAATTTTTGGCAAGACCCAGAAAAAACAGGACCGTGTGGTCATTGTCGGGGGTGGCAATGTCGGCCTGGCCGTGGCCAAAGAACTGGAATCCCGCGCCGGGCGGGTCCGCACCAAGGTGATCGAGAGGGACCGCTCGATTGCCGAAGCGGCCGCCGAATCGCTGGAACGGACCATTGTGCTGAATGGGGACGGGCTGGATGCTTCGCTGCTGAACGAGGCCGGGATTTCACGTGCCGATGCCCTGCTGGCCGTGACGGATGACGACAAGACCAACATGCTGGTGGCCGTGCGCGCCAAGGCCGAAGGTTGCCCGCTGGCCATTGCCCTGATCAACGATCCAACGCTGGTGCCGCTGATGGGGCCGTTGGGGATTGATGCCTATATCAACCCGCGTTCCACCACCGTCAGTTCGATTCTGCGCCATATCCGCCATGGCCGTGTGCGTCAGGTCTATTCCATAGGTGACGCCGAGGCCGAGATGATCGAGGCCGAAGTGATGTCCACCTCTCCTATGGCCGGGCAACGCCTGCGCGATATCGATTTTCCCGAAGGGGTGCTGGTTGGTGGCGTGATGAAGGGCGGCGAATTCCTGCGCCCGTCAGGGTCGCTGCGGATCGAGGCCAAGGATGTGGTGGCGATCTTTGCCATGGCCGATGATGTCCCCGAGGTCGAGCGGTTGTTGCAGGTCTCGATCGACTTTTTCTGACATGGCGGGGCGGTCAAAATCCGGAATTCTGGCCCGATTGCCACTGTTCCTGCTGATCTGGGGCATTGCGGCGGTGTCGATGTTCGTGCCTGCCATCTATGCGCTGGTGCGCGGCAATATCGCGGTGGCGCAATCGTTCCTTTTTGCCGGGGCACTGGGGCTGATCTGTGTGACGCTGGTGGCGCTGGCGCGGGCGTCGCGCGAATCACGCCACGGCACGCTGGGTCAGTTGCTGGCGCTGCTGGCCACATTTGCGCTGTTGCCGGTGTTTTTGGCCGTGCCGATGCACGATGCACTGGGAAGCACCCGTTTTCTGAACGCCTATTTCGATATGGTCAGCGCGATCACCACCACCGGGGCCAACCTGTTTGATGATCCTGCGCGCCTGTCGCCGCCGCTGCATCTGTGGCGTGCGCAGGTGGCGTGGCTGGGTGGGTTGCTGATGTGGGTGGCGGCCTCGGCCATTCTGGCCCCGCTTTCGCTTGGCGGGTTCGAGGTGACTGCGCGCGGTCAGCCGGGGCGGTCCGTGGCGGCCCCCATGCAGATGCAGCGCGCCGATCCGCGCAAAAGGCTGGTGCGTATCACCGCCACACTGGCCCCGGTTTACGGGGGGCTGACGCTGGCGCTGTGGATATTGCTGATGATGGCCGGGGAAAATTCGCTGACCGGGTTGATACATGCGATGTCGGTCATGTCCACCTCTGGCATATCGCCGGTTGGCGGGCTGACCCAGTCGCAATCGGGTTTTGTCGGAGAGGCGATCGTGTTTTTGTTCATGTTCTTCGCCCTGTCACGCCTGACCTTTTCCAACGACACCGCCACGACCGGGTACAGCCGGCTGGATAAGGACCCGGAATTCCGCATCGCCCTGATGTTGGTTATCGGTCTGCCGCTGGTATTGTTCCTGCGCCATTGGTGGGCGTCGTTTGACGTGAATTCGACCGATAACATCATGCTGGCGCTGCGGGCCTTTTGGGGGGCCATGTTCACGGTAATGTCATTTCTGACCACCACCGGATTTGAAAGCGCCGACTGGCTGGAGGTCCGGCAATGGTCGGGCCTGGGCACGCCGGGGCTGATCCTGATGGGATTGGCATTGATTGGCGGCGGGGTGGCGACCACTGCGGGGGGGGTCAAATTGCTGCGGGTCTATGCGCTGTACCTTAACGGAATGCGCGAAATGGAAAGGCTGGTGCATCCCAGTTCGGTCAGCGGGGCAGGGGCCAGCAGCCGGCGTATTCAGAAGAATGGCGCCTTTATTGCCTGGGTGTTCTTCATGTTGTTTGCCTTGTCGCTGGCGGTGATTACCGTGACTCTGACGGCATTGGGGGCAAGTTTTGATCAGGCGCTTGTGTTAAGTATTGCGTCACTGTCCACCACCGGGCCTTTGATTGAAATTGCCGCCGAAACGCCTATCCATCTGGCCGAGATGGGCAGTTGGGCCAAGGGGGTCTTATGCGTGGCCATGGTGCTGGGGCGACTTGAAACATTAGCCATAATTGCACTTTTTACGCCGGATTTATGGCGTAACTGATGCTGCCGGGGTGTTGATACGTCTTTTTTGGGTGGAAACTTGGGATTGCTCACTCCATAGTCGGTCAGAATACCTGCGTTGATACGCAACGCGCTGCAAGAACAAAGGCGATATTTAAATGGCTTCGGACAGACAGAATCTTCAAGACGCATTCCTGAATCATGTGCGTAAAACCAAGGTTCCGGTAACTATATTTTTGATTAATGGCGTGAAATTACAGGGCGTGATTACCTGGTTTGATAACTTTTGTGTGCTGCTGCGCCGTGATGGGCAGTCGCAATTGGTGTATAAGCACGCGATTTCAACCATCATGCCGTCACAACCGATCAGCCTGTATGAGGGCGAAGACGCCTCTTGATGGAACACGACCGGGTCCTTACCCGTGCCTGGGTGCTGCACCCCGACATAAAATCCAACCGTAATCGCAGGCCCGCCGGGCCGGCACTGGAAGAGGGGGTGGCGCTGGCCGCGGCCCTGCCCAATCTGGATGTGATCGGATCACAGGTCGTGGCCCTGCCCAAGGTGCATGCCGGGGCGCTGTTTGGCTCTGGCAAGATTGCCGAGGTTGGCGCGCTATTGGCGGGCGAGGACATCGATCTGGTGTTGATCGACGGGACCGTGTCGCCGGTACAGCAGCGCAATCTGGAAGAGAAATGGGGCGTCAAGATACTGGACCGCACCGGGCTGATTCTTGAGATTTTCAGCGACCGGGCGCGCACCAAGGAAGGCGTGTTGCAGGTTGAAATGGCCGCGTTGTCGTATCAGCGCACGCGGCTGGTTCGGGCCTGGACCCACCTGGAACGCCAGCGCGGCGGGCTGGGCTTTGTCGGTGGCCCCGGCGAAACCCAGATCGAGGCGGACCGGCGCGCCATTGACGAACAGTTGGTGCGCTTGCGCCGCCAGTTGGACAAGGTGGTGAAAACCCGCACCCTGCACCGTGCGGCACGGGCCAAGGTGCCCTATCCGGTGGTTGCGCTGGTTGGCTATACAAACGCCGGAAAATCCACCCTTTTCAATCGGTTGACCGGGGCCGACGTGATGGTTCGGGACATGCTGTTTGCCACGCTGGACCCGACCATGCGGCGCCTGGAACTGCCGGACGGGCCAGAGGTGATCCTGTCGGACACGGTTGGCTTCATATCCGATCTGCCGACCGAGTTGGTCGCGTCCTTTCGGGCGACTTTGGAAGAGGTGTTGGCGGCGGACCTGGTCGTGCATGTGCGCGACATTTCACACGCCGATACCGCAGCGCAGGCGCGCGATGTCGAAACGATCCTGGCCTCGCTGGGGGTTGATCTGGACCGGCCCCGGATCGAGCTGTGGAACAAGCTGGACCTGCTTGAGCCGGACGAGGCCGATGCCGCGCGCACCCGCGCGGACCGCGATCCGTCGATTTTTGCCATCTCGGCGCTGACTGGCGAAGGGCTTGACAGGTTGCTGTCGGAAATCGGCCTGGCCGTTCAGAGCGCACGCCATGAAACCGCGCTGACCCTGGGGTTCGCGCAAGGCAAACAACGCGCCTGGCTGTTTCAGCAGGACCTTGTGCGTTCCGAAACCCAGGTCGAGGATGGCTTTGAAATCACGGTTCTGTGGACGGCAAGACAAGAGGCGCAATTCCACGCGCTTTAGGGGCAGGCCCCTAACCGGGGGGCTGACTTTTTCAACCATCACCGTTCTTCAGGGGTTCCATATACATTCTTGCCGTTATCTATGGCCGTGCAATCAAGTGGGTGACACCAACCGATGCGGCACGGGCCAGATCGGCGTCCAGGGACATTGGGATGTATTCACCGCGCCGCCAAAGCTGGGCCAGATCATCATAGTGACGCGACAGGAAATGCCCTGACTGGCCGGTGGATGTGATGAACACCGAACTGTCAGGATCGGCAAAATCATAGACGCCACGATACCCGGCACCATGCACGTTGGTGAACGGGTTGGCCCCGGTCCCGGATGTGCGGCCCCGAAGCAGCGTGTTGTCGCCGCCGCTGGTGGATTGGCGGATATTCACGAAATAGCGCAGCACCGGCACATCGCCCAGCACCTGATGGTCATGGGTGGCCTGGTGCGCATCGCCCCAGCGCAGCGATTCCAGCGCGTTGCCATACCGCTGGGTGATCGCCACCAGCGCGTCGTCCAGCGCCAGACGGGCCATGTCGGTACAGTTTTCCAGCGGCGCACTTTGGTGCACGTCACACCACACGGCGGCCCCGTCGATATTGCGATAGACCCGTTCGATGAACAGGGGCTCTACATGGTGGAATTCATCTGCCAGCGGTCCCAGTTCGTCGCCAATCAGGCGCTGTTGCAGGGCCCGCACCCAGGCCGCATAGATCAGCGGCTCGGGCAGGTGTTCGTTCATCTCTCCGTTCCAGTCAGCCAGCAGGGCCAGCGCGATTTCGCGCTGCCGTGCGGGGGTGCCCGTGGGGGCGGACTGGCCGGTGAACCAAAGGTCCGCACCAATCAGCGGCAGCAGGGACCGGGCCGTGACGCTGACCGGGTCCAGCTGTGCCTCGATAAAGCTGTCGCGGGTGTGGACCTGACGCGATTGCATCAGCCGTTTCCAGCGGTTCACCCGCTGCGTGTCACCCCACAGATAGGACACATGGTTGGGAAAGGGGCGTTCCAGTATCTTGTTGTTGGTGTTGCCCAGGATGCCGCCCCTGGGGGCAATGAATTGCGGGTTGGCCGCATAGGGCGCGCGGCCCATCCAGCGGTTTTCGGCCCGCCAGCCCTGCGATGGCAGGCGTCCACGGCTTTGGTGGCGCGGGTCCCGGCGTGGCACGGCCCCGATCATCTTCATTGCAATGGTGTTCTGATCCACCAGGGACAGGTTTTGCGACGGGGCGATATATGCCTCGCTGATGGTGATTGCCTCTTGCACGCTTGGCGCGCCCATCAGCCCGATGGCAGCAGACATGGTGGTATCATGCGGGCTAAGTGCGCTCCAGCCCAACGCCACCACATGGCCCGGTGGCGTCACCGTATCAAGGCTGTAATGGCTCCCCGGAAGGATCGGGCCATTTTCGCTCCAGCGCAGGGTAAGGGTGATTGGCGGGGCATCCTTGATGGTGATGATCGACGGGCGGCTTTCAAAGGGTTTATAGCCTTGTGGCGTCAGGTATTCCTCGGGGTTTGCCGGGTTCAGCTTTTCGATGAACAGGTCCTGATCGTCCAGATAAGACGATGTCACGCCCCAGCCCAGCCGCTCGCTTCGCCCGGCCAGTACCGCCGGTATGCCGGGGATTGTGGTGCCGATCACCCCGCCTTTGGCCAGCTCGAGCCGGGCCAGATACCAGATTGCCGGTGCCGTGAACCCCATGTGCGGGTCATTGGCCAGCAACGTCCCCCCCGAGGCCGAGCGCGAAGAGGCCGCGCTAAAGGCGTTCGAGGCCCCGGCCAGCCCAAGGCGTGGAAACGGTGACAGGGGGTGGTCGGGCATGTCGGTTGATTGCGCATAGCGGGGCAGGTCGGGGAACAGGCTGGCGTATTCGGGCAGGGCGGCAATGCCGGTGCCGGGCGCGTCAGGCAGGATATCGGACAGCCGGGCGGCATCGTTCAGCATCAGGGATGTGCGCGCCCGCAGCACTTCGTTTTCCAGGTGGCCGGATAGTTGCAGCGCCATCAACTTGATAATGGCAAGGGAATCCGCCGGCTGCCAGGGGGCAATGGGGGCGTTGAACAGGAACATTTCAGGGGCCCCACGCCCCAGCGCCTTGTTGTTGATTTCCGCCAGTCGGGCGTTGACCCCGGCGGCATAGGCATCAAGGGCGTCGCGCGTAGGGGTGTCTTGTGTCGGGACACTGGCCACCGCCAGCCGGTAAAGGTCAAGCCGGCGCACACGGCGGTCGATGGCCAGTGTGCGCAGCCCGAACACCTCGGACAGGCGCCCCTGTACGGTGCGGCGCATCATGGTCATCTGCCACAGCCGGTCCTGGGCATGGGCATAGCCAAGGCCAAAGAACACGCCGCTGTCGGACCCGGCAAAGATATGCGGCACGTTGGCATTGTCACGCACGATTTCAACCGGGGCGGACAGGCCGCGCACCTCAAGTGTCTGGTCATAATCGGGCAGCGACTGGGACGCGAGGAAATAGACCAGCACAACGCCCAGAACCACCAGCCCGATCAGGCCCGCGGCGATCCGCAACAACCAGCGAAAGAGTAGGCTCATTCCTTGATCCTTATTTGGTGGCGCATTCGTTCCTGCCTGAACGTGCTGACATTACCGGTCTCTGGCGATTTGAATTGTCCTGAATGCCTGCTAAGTAGCATTTCAATCTATTGCAATACGGATCAAGGGGAAAGCAGATGGCGAAACTGGCGTTTCTGGGACTTGGGGTAATGGGATACCCGATGGCGGGGCATTTGCAGGGGGCCGGGCACGAGGTGACGGTTTATAACCGCACCAGTGCCAAGGCCGAGGCCTGGGTCACCCAGCATGGCGGGACAATGGCCGCCACGCCGCGTGCCGCTGCCGAGGGCGCAGAGTTTGTGTTGGCCTGTGTCGGTAATGATGATGATTTGCGCGCGGTTTGCCTGGGCGATGATGGCGCGCTTGCCGGGATGCAGGGCGGGTCGGTGTTTGTCGATCACACCACGGTTTCGGCGCGGGTCACGCGCGAATTGTTTGCCGCTGCCGATGCCAGCCAGATCAGTTTTGTTGATGCGCCGGTGTCGGGCGGGCAGGCGGGGGCCGAAAACGGCGTCTTGTCGGTGATGTGTGGCGGTGACGAAGGGGCCTATGGACGGGCCGAACCGGTGATCGCGGCCTATGCCCGCATTTGCCGGCGGATCGGTGACAGTGGCGCAGGGCAAATGACCAAGATGTGCAACCAGATCGCCATTGCCGGGCTGGTACAGGGATTGTCCGAGGCGCTGCATTTCGCCGACAAGGCCGGGCTGGACGGGCGGGCGGTGGTCGAGGTGATCAGCCAGGGCGCGGCTGGCAGCTGGCAGATGGCCAACCGCTATGAGACAATGATCGACGATCAGTTCGAACATGGCTTTGCGGTGGACTGGATGCGCAAGGATCTGGGTATCTGCCTTGATACGGCGGATGAAACCGGGGCCAGCCTGCCGGTGACGGCGCTGGTCGATCAGTTCTATAAGGATGTGCAAAAGATGGGCGGCGCGCGCTGGGACACGTCCAGCCTGATCAAACGACTGCGCTGATGATGGCATAGTAAGGGTGGGGTTGCCCCCACCCTGCATTCTCAGGGAATGATGCGGTTGTATTTGGAGCCTTCCAGAGTGGCCCCGACCCGCAGGCCCGCCTGGCCAAATATGGCGGCCAGAACCGGCGACAGCAGGGTATCGGTGTCGGCGCTGATCGAATCGCCCTTGTCCGATATCACGTATTCCAGCCCCGCACCGGCGGTCCAGCCAGACCCGCGCCGGAAATCCCGAAGCGCATCGTCGGTCATGAAAAACAGCACGTGGGCATATTGCTGTGCCCCGATCTGAAGGCCGCCACTGATCTTGGTGGTGGAATAATAGTCAACCGTCACCCCGTTGACCTGCAATGCGCCGCGCCCGTAAGCGCCGCCAAAGCCAAAGCCTGCCTCGGTCACCAGCGGCATGATCAGCATGCCGGTTGATTTGTTCGACAGGTCGCGTGTGTTGGGATATTCCCGGTACATTTCGCTTAGCGTGGCGCTGACGCGGGCGTCGATCACGCCGGCCCCTTCGCTGCCGACGCCATTACCGCACGCGGCCGTCAGGCTAAGGCCTGCCAGGCCCATAAGGGCGAAACCACGGCGGGTTAGTCGCGGGGATGAATCGCTGCGGGATGAATTGCTGCTCATATCTATGTTGCCTGTCTCTGCTACCGGATATGGTCGGTTTCTCCGACCTTGGCGCAATATATACCCTGATCTGCGCGTCCTGTCACGTGGCAAGCGCAGATTTGTCGGCGGGTTACCGCCTTTTATGGCCTTTTTGGGGGGCCTTGTGCGCCGGTTGGCCCGCTCAGCCGTTCAACAGGCGGGCCGCCTCAGGTGCAAAATAGCTAAGCACCCCGTCGCACCCGGCGCGTTTAAAGGCCATCAGGCTTTCCATCATCACCTTTTGCCCGTCGATCCAGCCGTTCTGTTCCGCCGCGCGGATCATCGCGTATTCGCCGCTGACCTGATAGGCAAAGGTGGGCGCGCCGAACGTGTCCTTGACCCGCCGGCAGATGTCCAGATAGGGCAGGCCGGGTTTGATCATCACCATATCCGCGCCCTCGTTCAGGTCGCGTTCGACCAGACGCATCGCCTCGTCCGAATTGGCCGGGTCCATCTGATAGGTGTTCTTGTCACCGCTCAGCGCGCCTGACGCCCCCACCGCATCGCGGAACGGGCCATAAAAGGCCGAGGCGTACTTGGCCGAGTAGGACAGGATCATCACATTCTGATGCCCGGCCTTTTCCAGTGCCGATCGCATTGCCCCGATCCGCCCGTCCATCATGTCGCTGGGCCCGATGATGTCGGCGCCTGCGTTGGCCTGTGCCACGGTCATCTTGACCAAGGCGTCGACGGTGGCGTCATTGATGATCTCGCCGTCCACCACAAACCCGTCATGGCCGTTGATGTTATAGGGGTCCAGCGCCACGTCGGTCATCACGGCAATGTCGGGGGCGGCATCCTTGATGGCGCGAATGGCGCGGTTGCTCAGGTTGTCGGGGTCCCAGGCCCCGGCGCAATCGGCCGTTTTCAGCGATTGGTCGATATAGGGGAATATGCAGATCGCCGGAATGCCCAAGGCGGCCGCCTCGCGGGCCGCGTCGCCAATCCGGTCAACGCTGCGCCGGACCACGCCGGGCATCGAGGGCACGGGTTCTTCGATGTCGGTTCCGTCGCGCACGAACACCGGCCAGATCAGGTCGGCAGGGCTGAGGGTGTTCTCGCGGACCAGCGCACGCACGGACGCCGATTGACGAATACGCCGCAACCGGGCAGCGGGGAACGGGGCAACAGTTGGTTTCATGGCGCAGCCTCCTTGCACATTTGTGCATTGGGTGGCATGGAATGACACCGCTCACAAGGGTAACAATAGCCGCATCGCGGCAAGAAACAGGCAACAAAGGGCAGGGCGCTTGAACTGGTATAGCTCGATACTTGAACTGATCGACCTCAGGTCGTTCTCGAACCTGTGGTATTGGATTGCGCTGGCGGCTATCTGGTCGTCGGTTTCGCATTGGGTGTTGGGCGTGCCTTATGACATAATCCAGCGCGCGCGCCGCAATGGCGGTCAGGCGGTGACGGACCTTGAGGATATCACCCGGGTCAACGTGAACCGCCTGTTGTTTATCGGTCGGGTATCCGGCCTGTGGATCCTTGGGTTTGTCTGTTTTTCCCTGTCGGCGCTGGCGATGCTGGGGTTCTGGTATGACGTTGAATTCGCCCAGGCGGTGTTTTTGATGGGCTTTCCCATGTCATTGGTGGGCTTGCTGAACCTGTCCACCGCCCGGCTGATCGAAAGCGAGGGATCCAGCGGTGAATTGCTGTATAAACGCCTGTTGCGCTGCCGGATCTATACGCAGATGGTTGGCATGGTTTCGATCTTTGTGACGGCCCTGTGGGGCATGTATCAGAACCTGTCGATTGGTGTGCTGGGCTAGGTGGGGCAATCCGTGGGGCAATCGGGACATATATCTGTCGGTGGTGCGCCCGAAGGTTATGACGCGCGCCTGATCCTGGATGAAATTGCCAAAACCGGCGGGCCGGTCGCCCATATCGCACGTGATGACAAACGCATGGCGGCCATGCGGGCGGCGCTGGCGTTCTTTGCGCCGGACATGCCGGTTTTCACCTTTCCGGGCTGGGATTGCCTGCCGTATGACCGGGTATCGCCCAACGCTGACATATCGGCCGCACGCATGGCGACGCTGGCGGCGCTTGTTCACAAGATGCCCGCGCAGTTTGTCCTGCTAAGCACGCTGAACGCTGCGACCCAGATGGTGCCCGCGCGTGACCTGCTGCGCGAGGCGGCGTTTAGTGCGCGCGTGGGTGATCGCATTGACGAGGCAGGCCTGCGCGGGTTCCTTGTGCGTATGGGCTATGTGCAAAGCCCGACGGTGATGGAACCGGGCGATTACGCCATTCGCGGTGGTATCATCGATATCTATCCGCCGGGCGATGGCGGGCCTGTGCGGCTGGACCTGTTTGGCGATGTGCTGGACGGTGCGCGCCGGTTTGATCCGGCCACCCAGCGCACCATTGAAAAGCTGGATATGATCGAACTGGCCCCGGTATCCGAGGTAATCCTGGACGAGGCCGCAATCACCCGGTTTCGTCAGAATTACCGGATCGAATTCGGGGCCGCCGGCACGGATGACCCCCTGTACGAGGCGGTTAGCGCCGGGCGCAAACATCAGGGCGTCGAACACTGGCTGGCGTTCTTTCATGACCGCCTTGAGACGCTGTTTGACTATCTGCCCAAGGCAACGATCACGATGGATGATCAGGCCACGCCAAAACGGCTGGCCCGCTGGGAAAGCATTCAGGACCAGTATGAGACCCGAAAACTGGCCATGCAGTCAAAAGCGCGGATCGACAGCGTCTATAAACCGACCCCGCCGGGGCAATTGTATCTGGATGATGATGCCTGGAACCGGGCGGTGGGCACGCGCCGGATATTGCAGTTCAACCCGCTGCCACAGGCCAGTGGGCCGGGGGTGATCGATGCGGGCGGGCGGATCGGGCGTAATTTCTCGCCCGAGCGACAGCAGGAAAGCATAAGCCTTTTCGGGGCCTTGGCCGATCATATTAATGCACGCCTTGGGGTGGGGCCGGTGGTTGTTGCCTCTTATTCGGAAGGGGCGCGCGAACGCCTTAGCGGGCTGATCGAGGACGAAGGCCTGGCCGAAACCATCGCCATCACAGACGGCACGCGGGTGGGCAAACGCGGGCTGCATCTGGCGGTCTGGGCGCTGGAACATGGGTTTGAATCCCCCGGCCTGACGGTGATTTCCGAACAGGATGTGCTGGGCGACCGGCTGATCCGCGCGCCCCGCAAGCGCCGCAAAGCCGAGAATTTCCTGACCGAGGCACAATCGCTGTCACCCGGCGATCTGGTGGTTCATCTGGATCATGGTATCGGGCGGTATCAGGGGCTTGAGGTGATCACCGCCGCCGGGGCCGCGCATGAATGTATCGCGCTGGAATATGCCGAAAGTTCAAAGCTGTATCTGCCGGTCGAGAATATCGAACTACTGTCGAAATACGGCCACGAGGCGGGGCTTTTGGACCGGCTGGGCGGGGGCGCGTGGCAGGCCAAAAAGGCCAAGCTAAAGGAACGCATTCGCGAGATGGCCAACCGGTTGATCCGGGTCGCCGCCGAACGCGCGTTGCGAAAAGCGCCCATTCTG
>DAOUPC010000201.1 GCA_030626365.1 Paracoccaceae bacterium | reverse complement strand
TCAAATGCGGGCGCTGTTTTGCGGTCTGCGAGGACACATCGCATCAGGCGATTCTGATGAGCGAGGATCGGGTGTTCGAGGTGCAGGATGACGAATGTGTCGCCTGTAACCTGTGTGTCGATGTCTGTCCGGTCGAAGATTGCATTTCGATGGTTCAGGTGCCACCGGGCGAGGTGGATGCACGAACCGGAAAGGTGGTCGAAAAGGGCTATGCCAACTGGACCACGCATCCCAACAACCCGTCGGCGCGCGCGGCTGAGTGAGGCGCCTCCGGCGGGGATATTTGTAAAACAGAAGAAGGGATCAGGGGGGCGACAGAAGGCGGCGATACAGCGTGTCGATGAATTCTGGCGCATCATCAAACGGGTCTTGGGTGTTCATTACCGCACGGATCTGCACATCAAAATCGGCGTAGTGCTGGGTCAGGGACCAGATTGAGAAGATCAGATGATAGGGGTGCACGGGGGCCAGTTTTCCGTCGGCGATCCAGGAACTGATCAGGGCGGCCTTTTCGTCGACCAGTTCTTTTAGGTCGGTGGACAGGGCGTCATGAATGCGCGGCGCGCCTTGTACGATTTCATTGGCGAACAGGCGGCTTTCACGCGGGTAATCGCGGCTCATCTGGAGTTTCCGATGCACGTAGGCAAGGATTTCCTGCAGGGGGTCGCCTGCGGGGTTCATCGCACGAAGCGGGTCCAGCCAGGTGTCGAGAAGCCCGGCCAGAAGGGTGTTGTGGATGGCCTCTTTGGAGGGAAAGTAATAAAGCAGGTTGGGTTTGGACAGGCCGGCCGAGGTCGCGATCTGATCGATTGTCGCACCACGGAATCCCTGGGCGGAAAACACATCCAGTGCGGCCCCCAGAATGGCGGCGCGGTTCTTTTGCTGGATGCGGGTCGGGGCGCGGTTTTTGGTGCGGGCTGAGGTTTGAGCGGGCTGAGATTTGCTGGGCATATCTGTCGGGTATCCTTGAGGCGTCGGCGGGGCGTCGGTGGGGGTCTGAAAGTTTGTGTATTCGCCTGATAATGGGTGGTTTCGTACGGGTGCCGTGCCGCTAAATCTTGACTGGTGCCGCACCCGTGATAGCGTGAGTTTGACCAGTTGGTCAAATCAAAGATGACGCAGTAGGGCGTTAGGGAAGGGATGACAGATGGCAACTCCGGGACAGAATCTGAAGATCAATGGCGAACGGCTGTGGGACAGTCTGATGGAGATGGCCAAGATCGGCCCCGGCGTGGCGGGTGGTAATAACCGCCAGACGCTGACGGATGAGGACGGCGAGGGGCGCGCGTTGTTTCAGGCATGGTGCGAGGCTGCGGGCTGTTCCATGGGGCTGGACCAGATGGGCAACATGTTTGCCCGGCGCGAGGGCACGGACCCGGACGCATTGCCGGTTTATGTTGGCTCGCATCTGGATACCCAGCCGACGGGGGGCAAGTATGACGGCGTGTTGGGCGTGCTTGGCGGTTTGGAGGTCATCCGCACGCTGAATGATCTGGGGATCAGGACCAAACACCCGATTGTTGTCACTAACTGGACCAATGAAGAGGGTACGCGCTATGCCCCGGCGATGTTGTCGTCGGGGGTGTTTTCGGGCGTGCATACCCAAGACTGGGCCTATGGCATCGAGGATGGCGAGGGCAAGACATTCGGAGATGAGTTAAAGCGGATCGGTTGGCGCGGTGACGAAGAGGTGGGCGCGCGAAAGATGCACGCGATGTTCGAGTTGCACATCGAACAGGGGCCGATACTGGAGATCGAGGGCAAGGAGATTGGCGTTGTCACGCACGGTCAGGGGCTTAGCTGGACGCAGGTGACGATCACCGGAAAAGACAGCCATACCGGGTCAACCCCGATGCCGATGCGCAAGAACGCAGGATTGGGTATGGCGCGGGTTCTGGACAAGGTGGATGAGATCGCCTGGTCCCACGCACCCCACGCGGTGGGGGCTGCCGGGCATATCGACGTTTATCCCAATTCGCGCAATGTGATACCGGGCAAGGTTGTGTTCACGGTTGATTTCCGTTCGCCCGACCTGGCGGTGATCGAGGACATGGAGGCGCGCCTGCGTGTCGAGGGGCGACAGATTGCCGATGACATGGGGCTGGGGATCGAGTTCGAGAAGGTTGGCGGGTTTGATCCGGTGACCTTTGATGAGGGCTGTGTGACGGCAGTGCGCAATGCGGCAGAGCGGTTGGGCTATAGCCACATGAACCTGATTTCCGGGGCCGGGCACGATGCGTGCTGGGTCAACAAGGTGGCCCCGACGGCGATGATCATGTGTCCTTGTGTGGACGGGTTATCGCACAATGAGGCCGAAGAGATCAGCCCGGAATGGGCGACGGCGGGGACGGATGTGTTGTTTCACGCGGTTGTCGAGACGGCGGAGATTGTTGAATAGTACGGGTATTTGGGGGCGCTTGGGGGCCAGCCCCCAAACCCCCGGAGTATTTGCAACAAGAAGAAGTTAGGGCGCGCGGCGCCGGATGGGGAGAGACATCATGAGTACAGTCATCAAGAATGGCACCATTGTTACCGCTGATCTGACCTATAAGGCGGATGTGCTGATTGAAGGCGGGGTGATTGTTGAGATTGGTCCGGACCTGAAGGGGGATGAGGCGCTGGATGCCACCGGGTGTTATGTGATGCCCGGCGGGATTGACCCGCATACGCATCTTGAGATGCCGTTCATGGGCACCTATTCGACGGATGATTTTGAGAGCGGCACCCGCGCCGGACTGGCGGGGGGCACCACGATGGTGGTGGATTTCGCGCTGCCCAATCAGGGCGAGGGGCTGTTGGATGCGCTGAAGCGCTGGGACAACAAATCGACCCGTGCCAATTGTGACTATTCGTTCCACATGGCGGTGACCTGGTGGGGCGAAAAGGTGTTCGAGGACATGAAAACGGTGGTGCAGGAACGCGGCATCAACACGTTCAAGCATTTCATGGCCTATAAAGGCGCATTGATGGTTAATGATGACGAGATGTACGCGTCATTTCAACGGCTTGCGGAACTTGGCGCGATCGCCATGGTGCATGCCGAGAATGGCGATGTGGTGGCCGAACTGAGTGCTAAGCTGTTGGCTGATGGCAATAATGGCCCCGAGGCGCACGCCTATTCCCGTCCGCCCCAGGTTGAGGGCGAAGCGACCAACCGGGCGATCATGATTGCCGATATGGCCGGTGTGCCGCTTTATGTGGTGCATACCTCCTGCGAGGACAGCCACGAGGCGATCCGGCGCGCGCGGATGAATGGCAAGCGCGTTTGGGGCGAGCCGCTGATCCAGCATCTGACGCTGGATGAGTCCGAGTATTTCAACAAGGACTGGGATCATGCGGCCCGTCGGGTGATGAGCCCGCCGTTCCGCAACAAGATGCATCAGGACAGCCTGTGGAACGGGTTGCAGGCCGGGTCACTGTCGGTTGTGGCGACGGACCATTGTGCCTTTACCACCGAGCAGAAGCGGTCTGGGGTGGGCGATTTCACCAAGATTCCCAACGGCACCGGGGGGCTTGAGGACCGGATGCCGATGCTGTGGACATACGGCGTGGCGACGGGGCGGTTGACGATGAATGAATTTGTTGCCGTAACCTCGACCAACATCGCGAAAATCCTGAACTGTTATCCCAGGAAGGGCGCGGTTCTGGTGGGGGCGGATGCCGACCTTGTGGTGTGGGACCCGGAAAAGGAAAAGACCATCACTGCGGACAGCCAGCAGTCGGCGATTGATTACAACGTGTTCGAGGGCAAGCATGTGAAAGGCCTGCCAAGGTTCACCCTGACACGCGGGCATGTGGCGGTTTATGACGGGGAAATCCGCACCCAGGAAGGCCACGGAGAGTTTGTCAGCCGGGGGCCGAATACGGCAGTCAACAAGGCGCTGAGCAACTGGAAAGAGCTGACGGCACCGCGGCCTGTGACAAGGACCGGTATTCCGGCAAGTGGGGTCTGATCAAGATGGCGCAACAGAATTTTTGGCCTTTGGGAAATAGAATAAGGTCAGCAAATGACTGTTATTGAAGCAAAAAACCTTGATCTGACGTTTCAGACCAATGATGGCCCGGTGCAGGCGTTGCAGGATGTGAACCTGACCATCAACAAGGGCGATTTTGTCAGCTTTATTGGCCCGTCGGGCTGTGGCAAGACCACGTTCCTGCGGGTTCTGGCCGCGTTGGAGCACCCTACGGGCGGCACGGTCACGGTCAACGGGATGAGCCCGGACGAGGCGAGGCGAAAGCGCGCCTATGGGTATGTGTTTCAGGCTGCGGGGCTTTATCCGTGGCGCACGATTGCGCGCAACATCATGCTGCCGCTTGAGATCATGGGGTATTCCCGATCAGATCAGGAAGATCGCGCCAGTAAGGTTCTGAAACTGGTTGATCTGGAAGGGTTTGAAAAGAAATACCCCTGGCAGTTGTCGGGCGGGATGCAGCAGCGTGCCAGCATTGCGCGCGCGCTGGCGTTTGATGCGGATATCCTGTTGATGGACGAACCGTTCGGGGCGCTGGATGAAATCGTGCGGGACCATCTGAACGAGCAGTTGCTGGCGCTGTGGGCGCGGACCGAAAAGACCATTGCCTTTGTCACCCATTCGATCCCCGAGGCGGTGTATTTAAGCACCAAGATCGTGGTGATGAGCCCCCGACCGGGGCGGATTAGCGATGTGATCGAAAGCACGCTGCCGAAAGATCGCCCACTGGATATTCGCGATACGCCCGAGTTTCTGGAGATTGCGCACCGGGTCCGTGAAGGGCTGCGGGCGGGGCATGCCTATGATGAATAGGGTGATGTGCGGGGCCAGGAGGTGTGGGTTGTTGCCCTGCCCACGGGGAAATATGTCATGAAGTCGGTTTTGGCGGTTCTTAGCGTTGTCGGGGTGATCGTGGTGATCTGGTACGGCGCGTGTATTCCGATGAATATCAAGGGCGTGCTGACCGAGGTCGAGAGGGCCGGGGCGGTAGTTATGCCTGAGGGGGCCAGGGAACGGCGCGATATAAGTACGTTCCGGTTGGTGAAGGATAACCGTTTTGCAATTGCGGCGACATGGGCACAGGCACGCCCAAGGTTGCCCGCGCCGCATCAGGTGGCGATTGAGCTGTGGCAGACGACGGTGATGAAGAAGGTCACCTCGAAGCGGTCGCTGGTCTATCACGCCTGGGTGACGCTGAGCGCGACACTATTGGGGTTCGCGATTGGTACGGGTTTGGGTATTTTGCTGGCCGTGGGGGTGGTGCATAGCCGCGTCATGGACATGAGCGTGATGCCCTGGGCGATTGTCAGCCAGACCATTCCGAT
>DAOUPC010000040.1 GCA_030626365.1 Paracoccaceae bacterium | reverse complement strand
CGTTGATGGAAGAACACCCGCCCAGCACCTTGCCACGCGGATAGATCAGTGATCGCCCATTTAGCCCTGGTTCATCCGCCGTGCGGAACATCCAGTCAGTGCGCGGATTGCCGATGCAATAAAGATAGCCGATCGGGATATGCACCCAGTGGTAATTGTCCTTTCCCCCCGCCTCAAGCAGCAGCACCCGGTGGCCCGCCGTGCTTAGCCGGTTGGCCAGCACGCAACCGGCGCTTCCGGCACCTACGATGATATAATCCCAGTCCATGATGGGCCTCCGGCATGTTTCCAGCCCACTCAACCACATAGCCAAAGCCTGCAACAGCCCCGTTCTTGCCGCGCCCATTGGTCTGGGTGCTGGCCGGATCGCTGGCTGGATCACTGGCCGGAAACCATGGTGGCTTGCATATTGACAAACAAAACCATAGAACTAGTTATATCGAATCAATCCAAGGGAAAATCCGATGCAATGGGAAGAGGCCGCGCAAGGCTTTAGCGCAATGGGGTCCGAGGCACGACTGAAGGTTCTCAAGGCGCTTGTTCGCGCCGGGGCACCGGGGCTGACGGTGGGTGAAATACAGGAACGCACGGGCATTGCGCCCTCGACCCTGGCGCATCACCTAAAATTCCTTGCCGCAGGCGGGGTGGTCACACAGGAAAAAGTGGGCCGCACAACGATCAACAGGGCCAGCTTTGATGCCCTCGAAAATCTTGCCCGGTTCATCCTGAGCGAATGCTGCGTCGATATGACAAGAAAGGCCGCCAACAATGGCTGATACAACCCAACCCAATGCCAACGGTCTGCGCACCGTATCCGCGTGGCTGAAAACCCCCTGGGCGGTGATCGTGGCGATCCTGCTGGCGGTGGCCATTCTGGACCCCGATAACCTTGGCGCAACCATAACCTTTGCCGCCGGCGCACTGGCGCATACATCGCAATACATCCTGTTTGCCGTGCTGCTTCTGGCCTATCTCAAGGCGACAGGGGCCGAGGTGATGGTGGCCCGCGCCTTTGTCGGGCGCGAGGTACGGATGATCATGCTGGCCGCGCTGTTTGGTGGGCTGGCCCCGTTTTGCTCTTGCGAGGTGATCCCCTTTATTGCCGGGTTGCTGGCGCTGGGCGCGCCATTGTCGGCGGTGATGGCATTCTGGCTCAGCTCTCCTTTGATCGATCCGCCAACCTTGCTGATTACCGCCGCCGCACTGGGCTGGCCCTTTGCCATCGCCAAGGCGGTGGCGGCCGTATCGCTGGGACTGTTCGGTGGTTTTGCGGTCAAAGGGATGATGCAGCGCGGGGCCTTTTCCAACCCGCTGAAAAACACCCCGGACAACAGCGGTTGCTGCTGTGGTCCAACCCTGGACGGAACACCGCAATGGAAGTTCTGGACCGAAGCGACCCGCCGGGCGAAATTCCGGGCCGAATTCCTGACCAACGCCTTGTTCTTGTTGAAATGGATGGCGCTGGCCTATGTGCTTGAGGCGCTTTTGGTTCACTATATTCCGGCCGATATGATCGCCAGTGTGGTGGGCGGGGATGGGGTGCTGTCGATTGCCACCGCGGCCCTTGTCGGAATGCCTGCCTACCTTAATTCTTACGTCGCCCCTCCACTGGTGGCCGGATTGATGGATCAGGGAATGAGCGCCGGATCTGCAATGGCCTTTATAATCGCCGGTGCGGTCAGTTCGGTGCCTGCAATGGCGGCGGTCTGGTCACTGGTCAAGCCGCAGGTATTTGCGGTGTATCTGGGGCTGGGCGTAAGCGGGGCAATCATTGCCGGGATGCTGTTTCAGGCCATCTTGACCTGATCCGTCAAAAACCGCCCTGACACCCCGCGTAATGGGCAGGTTGTCAGGGCATGGTTGCCCTTGCGGCCTGCCCGCGCTATTCACCGCGCGCTATGACAACATCCAATCGCCCACACCGCAATTTTTATGGCCGCCTTAAGGGTAAGTCCCTTAAGTCGAGTCAAAAGACCTATCTGGCCGAAGACCTGGCGGCCCTGTCGCCCGGCGCGGTGGACTGGCAGGAAAACCCGGATCGCACCGCGCTGGATCTTGATGCGCTGTTTGGCGGTCGGCCCGTATGGCTTGAAATTGGCTTTGGCGGGGGCGAACACCTGGTGCATCAGGCCGCCGGAAACCCCGATGTGGGGATCATCGGGGCCGAACCTTATATCAATGGCGTTGCCATGTTGCTGGGTAAAATCCGGCGCGCAGAGGTCGATAATCTGGCCGTCTATCCCGGCGATGCGCGTGATCTGATGGATGTGCTGGCGGCAGAATCGATTGCCCGTGCATTCCTGCTGTACCCTGATCCCTGGCCCAAGAAACGCCACCATCGCCGCCGTTTTGTCACGCAGGAACATCTGGTGCCGCTGGCAAAAACCATGAAACTGGGTGCCATCCTGCGGATCGCCACGGATATTCCCGATTACGTGCGTCAGGCGCTGGAAGAGGTGCCAAAGGCCGGGTTTGAATGGCTGGCGGCGCGTCCTGCCGACTGGCGCGAACCGTGGGATGACTGGCTGTCCACCCGCTATGAACAAAAGGCGCTGCGCGAGGGGCGCGTTCCCCATTATCTGACCTTTCGCAAAGTCAGGTAACCAGGAATCAGAGCGTCAGCAGGCCCAAGACCCCTCTCAGGTCAGGCTCAATTTCTTGAGGGACACCAAGGTCAATTCCAATCGAGCGTGAAACGTTCTATATGAACCCGGCTCGTGAACTCACTGATCCTAACGTAACAAGCGGAGCAAACGTTCTAGAAATGTCGCAGATTGAAAAACTCAGCCAGCCCGTTTTCATAGATGGCGCGTGGATACGTCCCCTTATCCAGGGGGGTAAGGGGGTCGGTGCCACAAACGGTGCAAGCGCTGGGGCCTGGGCGGCGGAAAATGCAGCGGGTACCATTGCGGCGATTGGGGCCGCCATCGGGTATGATCAGGATGGCCGCGAAGTGCCTTATTCTTACGAGGCCAAGACGCGTCACGGGCGCTTTGAAGAGATGCTGTCAATGTCCATAAAGGGTTGTCAGTTGCAGGTCGAAATTGCCCATAATGCCTGCAACGGCAAGGGGCGTATCCGAATAAACTTTCTCAAAATGGCCGGGGGGTCCATGCGCGTCATGCGCGAGGTTCTGATGGCAACCCGTCTGCCCGGAGGTGGCAATAAGATCCACGCCGTAACGATGGGCGCGGGCCTGGCCTCAGAAGAAGATGCCCGGATTTGCGCCGACGAAGGTGTTTATCTGGACCCGATCATTTCCAGCGTCATGGCCTTAAAGGTTCTGTTGAACCGCACTTACAGAAACTGGGCAGGCAGGTACAAGGACGTCATCGGGGCCGTGGTTTATGAAGACCCGTGGCTGGCCGGTGGGCACAATGGCATCACCAGCCGGGAAAACCCCGACGAACCACAAGCCCCTTATGATCGCGTCAGGGCCTTGCGTAAAATCATGAACGATAATGGCATGCAGGATGTTGCCATCATCATGGCCGGGGGTGTCTGGTATTTGCGTGACTGGCAAAACTGGCTGGATAATTCGGAAATTGGCCCGATTGCCTTCCAGATCGGCACGAGGGACCTGTTGACCAAAGAATGCCCCATAAGCAACGAATGGAAGGACCTTCTGTTCGATATGAACGAAGAGGATGTGGTCCTTAACAAATTCAGCCCAACCGGATTTTATTCATCGGCATACAATAATGGCATGATGCGCGAGCTGTATGAACGTTCGGACAGGCAGGTGCCTTTTGCGCCAAAAATCTCCAACAGCATGAACAACCCTGTTGAGGGCCCCGGTGTGCCCAGCAACAGTTACGGTATTTTGCCAGAGGACAAAGAAAAGGTAGGGTCCTGGATCGCACAAGGGTTTTGCGTCCCCTTGCGCACACCTGATGACACGTTGATTTTTGTGACCAGGGAAAAGGCGCTGGAAATCAAGTCCCACAGGACCGAGTGCGTGGGGTGCATTTCCATTTGCAAACTTAGCACGTGGTGTGAGGACGCTGATAAGAAATACTCAACAGGTAAACAGCCTGATCCGCGTGTTCACTGTATTCGCAAAGGGCTGCAAGAGGCGATTGCAGGGGAAAACCTGGATGAATCCCTCATTTTTTCGGGCCACAACGCATATAAAGCGGGTGATGATCCGTTCTATCGCGGTGAAAAGGGCGGCACTTTCATTCCCACGGTAAAGCAACTGATCGAACGCCTGACAGCCGGCGACTAAGGGCTGCCGTCGACTAAGGTCAGGCCCCAAGGGGATGGGATGTTGCGGCAAACTGCCGCCTGAAACCGCTGTTCGGACCTTACAGAATACCCCGGATAGTCCCGCTTATCTGATCTGCAATCGTGCAATGCGTCGACGGTCCGATCACGGACGAGGCTGCCGGAACCTGCATCAGGCCAAACCGCATCCTGTCCAGTTCCGCCGGTTCTGCGACGCGCTTGACCGGCACTTTGATAACCCCTTCCAGATCGGGCCGCAGTTTGTTCAGCATGTCCTGACTTACCAACAACGGATCGGCCCCCAGCACCGCGTCAGGTTCTGCCCCGTGATGCAGCCACAACAACAGCGGTTTTCGCTTTAGCGCGCTCAGCAACAGACGCATTCGGCCCAACCAGGCCTCTTGCAATTCCTCCTGCACAATTGAAAACCGGTCGGGCGACATTGCTTTCAGTGCGCCCAACATGTGTTTGTTGAAATGGAACTCGGTAAAATCGATGTCCCGGTATATCGCCCTTAGCAGGGATGAGGCCGCCAGAAACCGGTCATTGCGGCGTGGATGCACCCTGTAGAACCGGTTTGACAGGTTCTGTGCGCCCATCACCTGAATCACGCTCAGCCGTGCATCACGGGCAATGCGCATAATGTCCGGGTCCTGAATATAGGCGTCCAATCCTGAATTGACGCTGCCAAGATTGACACACATCTGTCCCACATCCCGTTCAACCAGCGCCACAAAGGGCTGCTTGACGAATTTGCCGTATGTTTCGGTTCCGCCAAGGAACGCCACATAGGGCCTGTCCAGTTTTCTGCGCGGCCCACGACACATCAGTTTCGATGCACCGTATCGGCAAAGCAAATCTTCAGGCGCCCCCGCGCCCGGTAATTCAAAGCTCATATCACCCACCAGTTCTTTTTCACCCGACTTCATCTTTTGCCCATTTTCGTTACGATTCGCCTAACGGGCTAATTTGCCTCAACTTGTTGCCGCTGCGGCCCCTTGTGGCGCACCTGTGCCTGAGGATATGGTCTGGTCAAATCGAAAGGCTGGACCATGACAATTTCTAATATCGGCGTGATCGGGGCAGGGCAGATGGGCAACGGCATTGCCCATGTGATGGCGCTGGCCGGATACAATGTTCTGATGAACGACATCAGCCAGCAATCGCTGGATAACGCCATTACGGCAATCACCGCCAACATGTCCCGTCAGGCCGCGCGCGGCAAAATATCTGACGCCGATCTGGCGGCGGCCCTGGGCCGGATAGAAACCACCCTGTCATTGCCCGATCTGGGGGCCACCGATCTGGTGATCGAGGCCGCAACCGAACGTGAAACCGTCAAACAGGCGATTTTCGAAGACCTTCAGCCACATCTTCTGCCGCACACCATTTTGACCTCGAACACTTCGTCAATCTCGATCACCCGGCTGGCATCGCGTACTGACCGGCCTGAACGCTTTATGGGGTTTCATTTCATGAACCCCGTGCCGGTCATGCAGCTGGTCGAACTGATCCGTGGGATTGCCACCGATCAGGAAACCTATGCCGCCTGCCACACCGTTGTCGAACGGCTGGGTAAAACCGCCGCCAGCGCCGAGGACTTCCCCGGCTTTATCGTCAACCGTATCCTGATGCCGATGATAAACGAGGCGGTCTATACCCTGTACGAAGGTGTCGGCAACGTGCAGTCCATCGACCAGTCGATGAAACTGGGGGCAAACCACCCGATGGGGCCGCTGGAACTGGCGGATTTCATTGGGCTTGATACCTGTCTGGCAATCATGAACGTGCTGCATGACGGGTTGGCCGACACAAAATACCGCCCCTGTCCCCTGTTGACCAAATACGTCGAGGCCGGCTGGCTGGGTCGCAAAACCGATCGCGGGTTCTATGACTATCGTGGTGAAACGCCGGTGCCAACACGCTGAATGGCAACAGTGGTGCAGGGTTAATTCTAGTTGACCAACGACAGGGTATGCGCGCGCAGCCATGCCATGAACCCGCGCGGGTCACTTTCCAGAAGCTTCATCTGTTCTTCATTCACCGCGCTGCCTACGACCGGACCCTGAGGTTTGTTGCACGATCGTACAATTTCGTGCAGCAACAGACCCTGTCGCAGGATCGGGGAAATTCTGTTGCCAATCTGATAGGCGCGTGAATTTCGTCCGGGAAAAAAGATCGGCACCACCGTTGCGCCGGACCGGCGGATCATCTTGGCGGTGAACACGTTCCAGTCCTGTTCGATTGGCGGGCCAAACCAACTGTCGGATGCCATGACCACCCCCGACGGGAACAATGCCACCACACCGCCCGCTTTGAGATGCGCCATCGCATTGGCCCGCATTTCCACCATTTTACGCTGGGCGTCAGGGTCATGCGTAAACGGCACCGGAATCATGAATGACGTTGCTGCCTCGTCCAGCCCGGTCAGAACCGACCGGGTCAGGATGCGATAGTCCTGCCTTACCCGACCGATCAGGTCGGCCAGGATCATCCCGTCAACCATACCGTGTGGATGGTTTGCGACAACAATGACCGGCCCCTTGGGGGGGATATTGGCCAATTGATCGGGCGGGGTGGTCAGTTCTATGCCCATGACATCCAGCACACCGCGCCAGAACTTCTGACCGCGATAGCTGGCGTTGGTCTTTTCAAACTTTTTGACCATACGCAGAATGGTCAGCTTGCCGGTGACCCATTCGATTGCCCGGATTGCAAAGCTGGTCCAGGGGTCATCAAATGAATTGGCATAGGTTAGCGTGCGCCGGTCATAGACCTCGCCATTGGCGGGTCCGGCTTTCTGATCCATTTCCGGATCAGCATTGTTTTTGTCCGCGGTATTGGCCAATTTGTCTTTTCCGTCCATCACACCCCGGCAGCAGGAGGTGCCCTAGAAACCCTCGCCGAATCGGTCCGCTACCAGCGCCTCAAGCGCATCTGCCAGCGCATCGGCGTCCGGTCCGGTCGTCTGGATTTCAATAGTCGTTCCCTTGGGCGCTGCCAACATCAAAAGCCCCATAATACTGTCCCCAGAGGCCGATAAGCCATCGCGCAGCACCTCGGCGTTGGCGTCAAACCCTTCCACCACCTCGACCAGCTTGGCCGAGGCGCGGGCATGCAGGCCCTTTTCGTTGACGATTTTCAATGTGCGTTGGGTCATTTGGCTCTCGCGACCTTCAATTTTGACTGATATTTTGGGAGGTAATGTATTTTCTGCCTGCTTCCATTGCATTGCGTACCGCATCCCCCACCGGCAACTGGCGGCATTTCGCCAGTTTGATAAGCATCGGAAGGTTGGCACCATACAGAATGCGGCGATCATCGGGCTGACAGGCCAGCAAGCTAAGGTTCGATGGCGAGCCACCAAACAGGTCCGTCACCAGAATCACACCGCCGCCGGTGTCCACCGTGTTGGCGGCGGCGCAAATTTCTTGCTGCTTGGCATCCCTGTCGTGATCGGGTTCGATTGCCACGGCCATCATGCCGGACTGACGCCCCACGACATGCTCAATGGCGGCCAGGTATTCCCTGGCCAGCCCACCATGTGCGACAATTACAATCCCGATCAAACCGGCTTCTTATCCCCGTTGCGCCGTTCCAGTTCGCGATGCCTTATTGACACTTGCCGGCCACCCTCTGCAAGGGCCTTGGCCAGCGTTTCAACGATCGTGACTGACCGGTGTTGTCCACCGGTACAGCCGAATGCAATCGAGAGGTGCGATTTCCCTTCCTCCTGGAAGGCGGGTAACAGCAATTGGATCAGGTCCAGGATACGATCAAAGAATGCAGAGAACCTGGGATCAGCCGCAACATAGGCCGCAACCTGCGCATCTCGCCCGTCCAGTGCCCGCAGGGCCGGGTCCCAATGCGGGTTGACCAGAAACCGGCAGTCAAACACCATGTTGGTGCCACGCGGCAGACCGCGCTTATAGGAAAAGGATTGCAGCGACAGGGCCAGATGCCGCCCGGTTGCCGGTGCAAACCAGCGTTCTATCTCTTCTCGTAACTGGTGGACGTTTAAATCGGACGTATCAACCAGCGTGTCGGCCCGGTTTCGAATCGGGATCAGTAATTCCAGTTCCCGGAAAATCCCGGTATCCGGGCTTTCGGACGGGGCCATCGGGTGGCGCCTTCGGGTTTCTGAATAGCGGCGCAGCAACACATTGCTTCGGCAATCCAGATAGAGAACGGTCAAATCGGTGTCTGGTCGCGCGGACAGGTTTTCGATCAGTTCAAGCAACCCCGTGACGGAAAATTCGCGGTTTCTGGTGTCTATTCCCAGGGCCAAAGGGCGGGGCCGGGCCGGGCCGTCCAGCAACCGGGGCAGCAGGCTAAGCGGCATGTTGTCAATTGCCTCGTACCCCAGATCCTCAAGCACGTTGATCGAGGTCGACCGCCCCGCCCCCGCAGGCCCCGTCACCAACACGAGTCGCGCGGCATTCAACTGCCGATCTGGCAACTGCCGGTCTGGAGTTTTGCCCAACATCACTCTGGCTGCCGCCCTTCTTTCAGGTATTGCATCAGTGCTACTGGAAAATGCGGGATTTCCACCTTGAATAGCAAGGCCACAGATTGCCCCAGCAGGATGGTTTGTCGCGGTAGCGGCATGCGCGCACTTTCAACCTGATCCAGATCGACCACACAGACCACCGGCACCGGGCCACAGGGGCGGGCGTTCAGCAGACCTATACCGCGGGCCTCGATCAGGCCGGAAATCGGGGCGGGGGCGCTGGCAACAATGGCTGTGCCATCGCGGGTCAGTATCACCCGGTCATCGGCCACCAGACAGGCCCCCATCGCCATCAGTTCAAGCGCCAGACCTGACTTGCCACTGCCAGATGCGCCAAGGATCAGCGTGCCTTGCCCGGCTATGGCGATACAACTGGCATGCAGGATGGTGCTGGCGGCGTCTTTGGGCCGTGCGGTCCCGTCATCCATGCCCTGCGGCCCCGCCACCGGGGTCAGACGGGCAGGCCCACGACAAACCGTGCGCCCAGCGGGTCAGAAGTGATATCAGCCTCGGTTGGGCGGATATTCTCGGCCCAGATCACCCCGCCGTGTGCCTCGATGATCTGCTTGCTGATTGCCAGACCCAAGCCAGAGTTATTACCAAAATGTTCGTCCGGGCGTTGCGAATAGAATCGTTTGAAAACCTTGATCAGGGCCTGATCCGGGATGCCCGGCCCGGTATCTTCGACCACAATCAGCACCCGGTTTTCGCGCCGGCGCGCCCAGACGCGGATCGCATCGCCATCTTCGCAGAACGATATCGCATTGGTAATCAGGTTCACAAATACCTGTGCCAACCGCGCCTCAAGCCCGTCAATCATGATTTCGCCGTCCGGCATGTCGCAAATATAGTCGACCCCCTTGGCGCGGGCATCTTCGCCCAGATACTGGTTAAGATTACCCAGCATCTTCAGCAGATCGAAATGTTCTTCTTCTTCCTTGACCAATTCGGCGTCCAGCCGGGATGCGTTGGAAATGTCACTGACCAGCCGGTCCAGCCGGCGCACATCATGTTCGATGACATCCAGCAGTTTGTCCCGCTGATCTTCGCGCTTGATAATCCGCAGGGTGCCGACGGCCGATTGCAGGCTGGCCAGCGGGTTCTTGATTTCATGCGCCACATCGGCCGCGAATTGTTCGTTACTGTCGATCCGGTTGTACAATGCCGCCACCATACCCCGCAGCGCACGTGACAGGCGGCCAATTTCATCTGGTCGGGCCGTCAGGTCAGGGATGCGAATGCGGCCAGGGTGGTTCCTGCGGGTGTTACTGTCGTGCCCCAGTTCCGCCGCTTCGGCCAGATCGGACAGCGGGTTGGCGATGGTCGAGGCCAACACCAGGCTAAGGCCGATGGACACCAGAATGGCGATCAGGAACATCTGCAAAACCCGCTCGCGCTCTGAACGCACCAATGCGTCGATTTCGCCGGACGGACTGACCACGGCGACGATACCCACTGCCCTGGCACCCTGCATGATCGGCGTGGTTGCTGCCAATACTGCCCCACCAGCCATGTCCACGCCCTGACCCATCTGGGTCCCATTCGCCACCGTTGCGGGAACCAGACGGCGAAGCTGATCCGCAAGGGGCAGCACAGGCGTGTTGTGGCTTGGCGAAAACAAAGAGGCCGCAGTGTTCCATATCGCCAACAACCCGTCACTGATCAGGTTGCGCCCGTCAGTATTGCCGGTCAGGGCGGTCAGGGCCGCATTCTGGTCCGCGCCACGTATTTGGCCGGCCAGCATCGCGGTGGCATCAAAAACAAACACCTCGACACCGTTGCGCAACCTTAGCCTTGCCAGGGTGCTTTTGACATCAACGCCATCGCCAGTCACCAGATTAACCGGCCCTATGGTCGGCAACCGGGCCTCGAATACATTGGCGATCAGTTCGGCCTCGACCACCAGCGCAAGGGCGTTTTGCGTTGCCAGGTTATCACGCGAGGCATTCAGATACAGAATCCCCGCCACCAGAATATTCAGTGCAATAAGGTTGAAGGTGATGATCTTGCGCGCAAGCGGGGACCCCTTGAGCGAAAAGAACCCACGCCGGGCGCGTTTGTCCACCAGTTCCTTTTCGACCGTGCTGGCAGGCGCAACCCAATCGTCACCCAACACGACATCGCCGCTTTTGGGAAGCGGGGACTGGGAGGAACCTGTGTCGCGCACAAAAGCCCTTTCGGCAATGCTCAACCGAGCAGATTAATCTTCATTGTACCTGTAACCGATGCCATACAGCGTCTCAATCGCTGAAAAGTCATCATCGGCGGTACGCATCTTTTTGCGCAGGCGTTTGATATGGCTGTCAATCGTGCGGTCGTCCACATAAACCTGATCGTCATAGGCCACATCCATCAACTGATCGCGGCTTTTGACGAAACCGGGCCGCTGTGCCAATGCCTGCAACAGCAGGAATTCGGTCACGGTCAGGGAAACATCATTGCCCTTCCAGCTAACGGCGTGCCGCAGCGGGTCCATACGCAGATTGCCGCGCTCCATCACCTTGGGCTCTGGCCCGGTTCCGGCGGCATCACTGGCGACCGCCTCCTGGCGGCGCAGCAGCGCGCGAATACGTTCAACCAACAGCCGTTGTGAAAACGGCTTTTTCACGTAATCGTCTGCCCCCATGCGCAGGCCAAGAACCTCGTCGATCTCATCATCCTTGGAAGTAAGGAAGATGACCGGCATCTGGGTTTTCTGACGAAGACGCTGTAACAGGTCCATCCCGTCCATGCGCGGCATCTTAATATCCAACACCGCCATATCAGGCAGTTTCTTGTTGAACGCGTCCAACGCGGCCTGCCCGTCATTATATGTTTCAACCTCAAAGCCTTCTGCTTCGAGTGTCATGGAAACGGACGTCAGGATATTCCTGTCGTCGTCGACCAATGCAATTTTTGACATCTCAACGTGCCCCTTACTACTCGCTTTTTAGCCTGCTTTTCGTCCATACATCGCTTTTTTGACATTTCGAATCAATCATTAACTGCGAATCGGCAGGCCATTCGCCCTGAATTAAGGCAAAAAAATGTTAGGAATGATTGAATTGTCGCACATTTTGTACGCTTCGGATTTCTGGTTGCGCTAAACTTTGCGGTGGTTGCGCTAACTGCGCAAAGCGTCCTGTTCACACCCCAAAGCCCCATGTTAAGACCCCGATTATCGGTCGACACACCGGCCAATCGCCCGCGCACGGCGACGGATCACCAGCAGCGGTTTTGCTGGAACAGGAGAAGACACGCATGACATCTGGACGGGTTAACCCGCAGTTCCGACTTGACGATCAGGGCATCAAGGGTCTGGGCAATGTCTATTACAACCTCATGGAACCGGCGCTGATCGAGGCCGCGCTAAAGCGCGACGAGGGCACCCTTGGCAATGGCGGGGCCTTTCTGGTGACCACCGGGAAATTCACGGGCCGCTCGCCCAAGGATAAACATGTGGTGAAAACCGATAGTGTGGCCGACACCATCTGGTGGGAAAACAACACCGCGATGGAGCCTGAAAAGTTTGATGTTCTGTATGAGGACATGCTTAAACATATGAAGGGCAAGGAATATTTCGTTCAGGATCTGGTTGGTGGTGCGGACCCGGCACATTCGATCAACGTGCGCATGGTGACTGAACTGGCCTGGCATGCGCTGTTCATCCGCCATCTGCTGCGCCGTCCAGACCAGGAAGATCTGGTTGATTTCATCGCCGACTTCACCGTCATCAACTGCCCCAGCTTTCAGGCAGACCCGGCCAGGCATGGGTGCCGTAGCGAAACGGTCATTGCCCTGAATTTTGATCGCAAGGTCATCCTGATCGGCGGCACGGAATATGCGGGCGAAAACAAGAAATCGGTGTTTACCCTGCTGAATTACCTGTTGCCGGAAAAGGGCATCATGCCGATGCATTGCTCGGCCAACCACGCCACCGGGAACCCGGTTGATACGGCCGTGTTCTTTGGCCTGTCCGGCACCGGCAAAGCCACCCTTTCCGCAGACCCCGCCCGGACGCTGATCGGGGATGACGAACATGGCTGGTCTGACCGCGGCACCTTCAACTTTGAAGGCGGGTGCTATGCCAAAACCAT
>DAOUPC010000265.1 GCA_030626365.1 Paracoccaceae bacterium | reverse complement strand
CCAAGGGTCGCGAAAAATGCGGCGTGGCGGTCGCGTGGGATCACCTGTGTGCTGATCGGTTCGCTAACAAGGCCCAGTTTATCGCAGACGTATGCCTCGACCGCAGGATCGATGTTGGCAAAGGTGCCGACCGCGCCGGAAATGGCCCCGGTGGCAATTTCGGCCCGCGCGGTTTTCAGCCGGGCCAGGTTGCGGTCCATTTCGGCGTAAAAGCGCGCGAAGGTCAGCCCCATGGTGGTGGGTTCGGCGTGGATGGCGTGGCTGCGGCCAATGCGAACGGTCATCTTGTGTTCCAGCGCGCGGCGTTTCAGGGCCGCCAGCAGCCCCTGAACATCCGCGATCAGAATATCGGTGGCGCGCACCAGTTGCAGGTTGAAGGTGGTGTCCAGAACATCCGAACTGGTCATGCCCTGATGCACGAATCGGGCTTCATCATTGCCGATGATTTCCGCCAGATGGGTCAGAAAGGCGATAACGTCGTGTTTGGTCACGGCCTCGATTTCGTCAATGCGGGCCACGTCGAATTCGACATCTTTGGCCTTCCACACGGCTTCGGCATTTTCGCGCGGGATCACCCCCAGATCGGCCATCGCATCACAGGCGTGGGCCTCGATTTCATACCAGATGCGGAACTTGGTTTCCGGGCTCCAGATGGCGACCATTTCGGGGCGGGAATAACGGGGGATCATGGGCACGGCACCTTATGTGGCTGGTATGGGTGGTACAGGGATTGGCGCGTCTTAGACCGGAGTCGGCGGCGCGACAAGGCAAGAGGGGCAGAATGGGGCAGTTTGCCCCGGCACAGAGAAAATTGATGTGTACCGGGTGCCGGGCGTTCTTTGGTGGACAAACCGGGGTGGCAGGGGCAAACTTGTGCGATAGGCCACCATGAAAGCTGCCCGATGAGAAAACCACGCCTTTCCCGACTTTGCACCTCCCGGCTTTGCGCCGCGTTCAGCGCACTTGCGCTGATGCTGCCCGCCTCGCTGGTTTGGGCGGATATGCCCGTGACCTACAAAGACGGGGGGCGGGCCTTGTTTACGCTCAGCGCGCCGGATTTCTGGACCGTTAGGGCAGGGGGGCCACGTGAACTGGCGGCCCCGGACGGCGAGGCGCGCATTGTGGCGCGGGTGATCGGGATGCACCCGGTCAGCGAACCGCGTGTCTGGGTCGGCTTTGTTTCCCCCAGGGGCGTGCGCAATGTCGATGAGGCAACCGCCTATCTGCGCGACATCGGCCCGTTTCTGGTCAAGGATGCACAGGTCGACAGCCGCAAATCACACCGGATCGCAGGGCGCGCCGCGACCAGCATCGCGGGGCATGGCAGGCGCAAAGGCAAGACGGTGAATTTCAAGGCTGTGCTGATCGATCTGCCGAACGGACGCATGGCGATTTCGGTCGTGGTGATGGAGGCCGGGGCAGATCCGGCCATCGTGGCCGATGTGAATGCCATCTACAGCTCGTTCCGGGCAAAATGACAGGGAGACGGTCAATGAAGGGACGGGCAGTAATGAAGAACCTGCGAAAACTTGCTCTGGCGGTTATTCTGGGTGGATCGGCAATGACCCTTGCGGCGTGTGACCCCAATGCGGTCAGTGTCGGCGGGTCAGTCTATTACGATTCCATGCTGTGGAATGATTATTATTACCGTGGCCACCCTTATCCGCCGGGTGGACGCCCCCCGGCTGGCCGCCCACCGCGCCCTGAACACCCCATCGCGCGTCCCCCCGGAGGTCGCCCCCCTGGCGGCCGTCCACCCGGTGGACGCCCACCGGTTGCGCGCCCGCCAATGGCCCGCCCGCCGATCCACCGGCCATCCCCAAGCCTGCGCTAAAGCACCTGCGTAACTTCGGAGACCCAAAACACAACAAATCTGGTCGGCGAACCACGACCGGCCCCAAAAGCACGCCCCATT
The DNA here is from genome assembly GCA_030626365.1 of Paracoccaceae bacterium. Lineage (GTDB taxonomy): Bacteria > Pseudomonadota > Alphaproteobacteria > Rhodobacterales > Rhodobacteraceae > NVQY01. The sequence continues at coordinate 1,682 of DAOUPC010000265.1, read as the reverse complement.
TCTTCTGTTTGTAAATATCCCCGGGGGTGTGGGGGCTGGCCCCCACTTAAACCTGCGTGTGGGGGCGGGTCTTTACCCAAACCTGCGTGCAGGAGGGGCCTTGCCCCCACAAACGGGGCGCCTGACCTGCCCGTTTACGCCTGCGGCGGAACGCTCGGATCGTTCCCATTCGGGTAAACCAGCCCGGCGGAAATCACCAGCTTGGCGGCATCCTCGACGCTCATCTCCAACTCGATCACATCCTCTTTGGGAAAGAACAGCAAAAACCCCGAGGTCGGGTTCGGCGTGGTCGGCACAAACACCCCCACCAGATGCCCGCTGGTATCGGCCTTTTCGGCCACTTCGCCTTTGGCATTGATCGACACAAAACCGATTGCCCAGATGCCCTTGCGCGGATACTGAATCAAACAGGCCTTCTCAAAAGAGCGCTCTGACTGGGCAAACACGGTTTCCGAAATCTGCTTGATGCCGGAATAGATCGTGCGCACCACCGGCATCCGGTTAACCAGCCCTTCGCCGAAATGGATCATTGATCTGCCAATGATCCCCTTGGCGATCCAGCCGGTGATGATGGTGAAGATCAGAAAAAAGATCACCCCGACACCGCGCAGATTGATCCCGATGTATTTTTCCGGCTGAATGGTATGTGGCACCAGCGGCAATACAACCCCGTCGATCCATCCGATAACCGACCAGATCAACCACATGGTCAGTCCGACCGGCGCAATCACCACCAGCCCCGTCAGAAACGAGGCGCGCAGACTTGCGAGCAGGCTGCGGCGTGGGGGCTGCGGGTCAAAGGGCGTGTTCATTCAGGTTTCCGTCGTTTGTACTCTGCAATTAGGGACATTGTCGGGCTACTGCAACGGGCTACGTGCGCTGGGCGTGCTTTCAACTCACTTATCAGGCCGACAACTGGCATAATTCCCCGGCAATTCTTGCCGCCAGCCGGGCATTGTTGCGTACCAGCGCAATATTGGCCGTCAGTGACCGCCCTTCGGTCAACTCATAGATGCGCTGCAACAGATAGGGCGTGACCGCCTTGCCGGTGATCTGCTCACGTTGTGCATCCGCAAGCGCCCCGGCGATGATCGGGGCCAGGGTTTCGGCGGCAATTTCGTCCCCGGCGGGGATCGGGTTGGCCACCAGTTGCCCCCCCGGCAGGTCAAGCGCGCGCCGTGTCATGTGCGCGCGGGCAATGGTGGCGGGGTCATCCATCCTCAGCGGGGCCTTCAGCGATGATTTCGCCGACCAGAACGCCGGCAGTTCATCCTGCCCATAGACGATCACCGGCACGCCATTGGTTTCCAGCACCTCCAGCGTCTTGGGCAGGTCCAGAATGGCCTTGGCCCCGGCGCAGACCACCGTGACGCGTGTCTGGGCCAGTTCCTGCAAATCCGCCGAAATGTCAAAACTGTCTTCGGCCCCGCGATGCACCCCGCCGATGCCGCCCGTGGCAAATACCTCGATGCCGGCGTGATGTGCGCCAATCATTGTCGCGGCGACCGTGGTGGCCCCGGTGCCCCCGGTTGCCAGACAGGCGGCCATATCCGCGCGCGACAGCTTGGCCACACCCTGTGCCTGCCCAAGGGCCGCAAGCTGCGCTGGCTCAAGCCCGATGTGCAGCCGCCCCCCAAGCACCGCGATGGTGGCCGGGGTGGCCCCGGCGGCGCGGATGTCAT
>DAOUPC010000105.1 GCA_030626365.1 Paracoccaceae bacterium | reverse complement strand
GCCGGTGCCCGCCCGGCGCATGTCGCCGCCAATCTTGCCAAATTCGACATCGCCAGTCTGCGCCATGAACCCGTCGATGACCCGGTGGAACACCACGCCGTCATAAGCCCCATCAGCCGCCAGTGCCGCGATCTGCGCCACGTGGCCCGGGGCCACATCCTCGAGCAGGTCAATGGTGATCACCCCATTGGCCCCCTCGCCCGCGATCTCGATCTCTAGGCCGGTCGCAGATGCGGAACCGGCCAACAGAGCAAAAGCCGCGGCCAGCTTAAGCATCGGACGCCACCTTGACGCTGATCATCCGGTCCGGGCTTGCCGGTGGTTCGCCCTTTTGAATGGCGTCCACGTGCTCCATTCCCTCAATCACCATGCCATAGACAGTGTATTGCCCGTTCAGGAAATCATTGTCCTTGAAGTTGATGAAAAACTGCGAATTGGCGCTGTCGGGATTGGCCGACCGGGCCGCGCCCAACGTGCCACGCCCGTGCGGCAGTTTCGAGAACTCGGCCGGAACGTCGCCATGTTCGGAACTGCCGGTGCCGGCCATGCGCAGGTTGAACCCGTCTTCCATATTGCCATGCTGAACGTCGCCGGTCTGGGCCATGAAGCCGTCGATCACCCGGTGAAAGCAGACGTTGTCATAAGCACCGGCGCGGGCCAGCGTTTTCATCCGCTCGGTATGGGCCGGGGCCACATCGGCCAGCAGTTCGATTGTAACGGTGCCGTCTTTCAGCTCCATCAGGATGGTGTTTTCGGGGTCTTTGATATCGGCCATCTGGCTCTCCTGTCACTAAACGTTGCGAAGATACCTAAGGGCGGGACCACCGAATGCCAAGTGACGCATTGACCAAAGCCGCAAATGCAGGAAAATAACACACAGATGAGGCGGACAAAGGGAACGACACGATGGGTTGGAACACGCTGGACGATATGGAACTGGGCGCCAAACGGGTGCTGGTGCGGGTGGATGTGAATGTGCCGGTGGAAAACGGTGTTGTCACCGACGACACCCGTATCCGGCGCATTGTGCCAACCATCCACGATATTCTGGCCAGCGGTGGCAGGCCAATCCTGCTGGCGCATTTTGGACGCCCCAAGGGCAAACATGTGCCCGAGATGTCGCTGCGCCCGCTGGTGCCCGCACTTGAGGCGGCGTTTGGCGTGCCGGTATTGTTCTGCGCCGATTGCCGCGGACCTGCGGCCGAGGCCGCAGTGGCCACCCTGAAGGACGGGCAGGTTCTGTTGCTGGAAAATACCCGGTTTCACGCGGGCGAAACCGCGAATGACCCCGGCCTTGCCGCCGAAATGGCCGCCCTTGGGGACATCTATTGCAATGATGCGTTTTCGGCGGCGCATCGCGCGCATGCCTCGACCGAAGGTCTGGCGCGGCTGTTGCCCGCCTGTGCCGGGCGGCTGATGCAGGGCGAGCTGAGCGCGCTGGAAACCGCGCTTGGCAACCCACAGCGCCCGCTGGTGGCGGTGGTCGGCGGGGCCAAGGTGTCCAGCAAGCTGGAGTTGCTGGGAAATCTGGTGGAAAAGGTCGACACGCTGGTGATTGGCGGCGGCATGGCCAACACGTTTCTGGCGGCACAGGGCATCGATGTGGGCAAATCCCTGTGCGAACACGACATGACCGATACCGCGCGCACCATCATCGCCAAGGCGCAAGGCACCGGCTGTCATATCCTGTTGCCCGGTGACGTGGTTGTGGCGCGTGACTTCAAGGCGGGTGCGGCCAATGAAACGGTTGGTGCCGACGCCTGCCCAGCAGATGCCATGATACTGGACGCCGGCCCCGAAACGGTTGCGCGGATCGTCACGGCGCTGGAATCTGCCAAGACCCTGATCTGGAACGGCCCACTTGGGGCCTTTGAAATCCCGCCCTTTGACCGCGCCACCAACGCCGCCGCAAGCAAGGCCGCAGAGCTGACAAAAGCCGGACAACTGGTCAGCGTGGCGGGCGGCGGCGACACGGTGGCCGCCCTTAATCAGGCCGGGGCAGCGCAGGCATTTACCTATATTTCGACCGCCGGGGGGGCCTTTCTGGAATGGATGGAGGGCAAGACCCTGCCCGGCGTGGCCGCCCTTGGCGGATAAGATCGCCAGACCTGAATGCTAGCGCAACCATCATTGAACCCGTTCAACACGTGGCCTAATACCACCATGACCCATTGAAGATATTCATATATACGCGCGGTGCAGGCCAGATACCGGCCCGGATATGGGCCACACGGCACCGCGCGCAATAAAAAGTGAAAGATAATATGTCCAACGATATTCAGACCAAGCAAATGACCTCGGCTGGCGGATTTATCGCCGCACTGGATCAAAGCGGCGGATCGACGCCCAAGGCGCTGAAACTTTATGGCGTGGACGAAAGCGCCTATGGATCGGACGCGGAAATGTTTGATCAGGTACATGCGATGCGCAGTCGTATCGTCAAATCACCCGCCTTTAGCGGCGATAAGGTGATCGGGGCCATTTTGTTTGAAATGACCATGGACCGTGACATCGACGGCATTCCAACCCCGCAATACCTGTGGGAAAACCGCCATGTGGTGCCGTTTTTGAAGATCGACAAGGGGCTGGCGGACGCGCAGGACGGCGTAAAGCTGATGAAGCCAAACGATGGCCTGGACGGGTTGCTGGCGCGGGCTGCAAAGCTGGGCATATTCGGCACCAAGATGCGGTCGGTCATTGATGCCGCCTCGGTCAGTGGAATCGCCGCCAATGTGCAGCAACAGTTTGAGGTCGCCGCACAGGTGCTGGCGCATGGGCTGATCCCGATCATCGAACCCGAAGTGACCATCACCATCACCGACAAGGCCGCGGCCGAAGACATCCTGCTGGACACGCTGACCCGCGCGCTGGATGCGCTGCCGGGCGATCAGCAGGTCATGCTGAAACTGACCTTGCCGGAAACGCCCAACCTTTACGAAACACTGGTCAGTCACGACCGGATAATGCGGGTGGTTGCCCTGTCCGGCGGCTATGACCGCGAGGAAGCCAACAACAGGCTGGCGCAAAATCGCGGGGTCATCGCATCCTTTTCGCGCGCCCTGTCCGAAGGGCTGTCGGCGGATCAGTCGGATGATGCCTTTGATACCCGGTTGGGCGCGTCGATTGACGCAATCCACGCGGCATCGATTGCCGGTTAACCCATTCGGCAACGGGTTTACGCAAATTCTGCACGCAAGGGATTCACAAGGCGAATCACTTGTGCCATATTGCCCAAAGACGCCCGCAAAGGGCGCGTATGAGGCAGATTTTGACCCGTTCCAACCGACCACAGCTTGGTGCCCTGATCTATTTCGCGGCAGCATTTGCAATATGCACCCATTTCACCTTTGCCGCCGTGCAGGGGGATTACGGGCTGTTCCGTCGTGTTGTGATCGTCGCCGAGGCCGACGTGCTGACCCGTGATCTGACCCGGCTAAAGACCGAGATCGCGGCGATGGAGAACCTGACGCACCGGCTGTCGGATGATTATCTTGACCTTGATTTGCTGGACCAGCAGGCGCGCTCGGTTCTGGGTCTGTTGCGCGCGGACGAGATTGTTATCCGTTAGGGTCAATTTGTGGCACGCCAGATTACCCCTCGCCAGCTGGGTTTAAATGATTTATAAAATAGTTTAACGCTAAACTACTTCTTTTTACGGAAGGACGTCCTGTTATGGCCGCGCGAAAAAGCACAAAGAAACCAACTGCTTCTGGCAAAGAACTTACAAAATTCTATCGCGAGATGCTTTTGATCCGCCGATTCGAAGAAAAGGCAGGTCAGCTTTACGGGATGGGTCTGATCGGTGGTTTCTGCCATCTTTACATCGGACAAGAGGCCGTTGTCGTCGGGCTTGAGGCCGCCGCAGAAGAGGGTGACAAGCGCATTACATCCTATCGTGACCATGGTCATATGCTGGCCTGTGGCATGGACCCGGGTGGCGTGATGGCCGAACTGACCGGGCGCGCGGGGGGCTATTCGCGGGGCAAGGGTGGCTCGATGCACATGTTCTCGAAGGAAAAGAACTTTTACGGCGGCCACGGCATTGTTGGCGCACAGGTCCCACTGGGCGCCGGGTTGGCGTTTGCCGACAAATACAAAGGCAACGGGCGGGTCAGCTTTGCCTATTTTGGCGATGGCGCGTCAAATCAGGGTCAGGTGTATGAATCGTTCAACATGGCGGCCCTGTGGGACCTGCCGGTGATCTTTGTGATCGAAAACAACCAATATGCCATGGGCACGGCGCAAAAGCGCTCCACCTCGACGCCGGATATCTATACGCGCGGTCAGGCGTTCGGCATTCCGGGCGAACAGGTCGATGGCATGGATGTGCTGGCCGTCAAGGCCGCCGGGGAAAAGGCGGTCGCCCACTGCCGCGCCGGCAAGGGGCCGTATATTCTGGAAATCAAGACGTACCGCTATCGCGGGCATTCCATGTCGGACCCGGCCAAATACCGGACCCGCGAAGAGGTTCAGAAGATGCGCGAAGAACGCGACGCCATCGAACATGTGCGCAAATTGTTGCTGGCTGGCAAACACGCAACCGAAGAGGACCTCAAGGCGATCGACAAGGACATCAAGAACATCGTCAACAAGGCCGCCGATTTCGCCAAGGAAAGCCCGGAACCGGCGTTGGAAGAACTTTGGACAGACATTTACGCCGATGCGGCAACGGCCTGAAGGGGAATAAGAACATGGCAACCGAAATACTGATGCCCGCCCTGTCCCCCACCATGGAGGAAGGCACGCTGGCCAAATGGCTGGTAAAAGAAGGCGACACCGTCGCGTCCGGCGATATTCTGGCCGAGATTGAGACAGACAAGGCCACGATGGAATTCGAGGCGGTCGACGAAGGTGTGATCGCCAAAATCCTGATCCCCGAGGGATCTGAGGGCGTAAAGGTCAACACCGCAATCGCCGTGCTGATCGAAGAGGGCGAGAGCCTTGAGAGCGTGGCAACCACCACCCCTGCGGCTATCCCTGCAACCGCCCCTGCCGCCCCGCAAGAGGCCGCACCGACACCGCCAACCACCCAAGCCCCCGCCGCGCCGCAAAGTGATCTGACCCCGGACTGGCCCGAAGGCACCCCCCTAAAGAGCCAGACCGTCCGCGAGGCGCTGCGCGATGCCATGGCCGAAGAAATGCGCGCCGACGAAGATGTCTATCTGATGGGCGAAGAGGTGGCCGAATATCAAGGTGCCTATAAGATCAGCCAGGGCCTGCTGGATGAATTTGGCCCCAAGCGGGTGATCGACACGCCGATCACCGAACACGGGTTCGCCGGAATCGCCGTTGGGTCGGCCTATGCCGGGCTGAAACCGATCGTTGAATTCATGACCTTCAACTTTGCCGTGCAGGCAATGGACCAGATCATCAACTCGGCTGCCAAGACGCTTTATATGTCCGGCGGCCAGATGGGCGCACCAATGGTGTTTCGCGGGGCCAACGGGGCCGCCGCCCGTGTCGGGGCCCAGCACAGTCAGGACTATGCCGCATGGTTCATGCAGGTTCCGGGCCTCAAGGTGGTCATGCCCTATTCGGCCTCCGACGCCAAAGGTCTGCTGAAAACCGCCATCCGTGACCCGAACCCGGTGATCTTTCTGGAAAACGAAATTCTGTACGGTCGCAGCTTTGACGTGCCCGACATGGATGATTTCACCGTTCCGTTCGGCAAGGCCCGCATCTGGCGCGAAGGCACGGACGTGACCATCGTCAGCTTTGGCATCGGCATGCAATATGCGCTTGAGGCCGCCGATAAACTGGCCGAGGACGGCATTTCAGCCGAGGTGATCGACCTGCGCACCCTGCGCCCGATGGACACCGCCACCATCATCAATTCGGTGATGAAAACCAACCGCTGCGTGACCGTCGAAGAAGGCTGGCCACAAGGGTCTGTCGGCAGTTACATCAGTTCGGTGATCATGCAGCAGGCGTTCGATTATCTGGATGCCCCGGTGATCAACTGCACCGGCAAGGACGTGCCAATGCCCTATGCGGCGAACCTCGAAAAACTCGCGCTGGTGACCACCGACGAGGTGATCGCGGCTGTGAAACAAGTGACCTACCGCTAAGGAGACGCGCGATGCCCATTGAAATACTGATGCCCGCCCTGTCCCCCACCATGGAGGAAGGCACATTGGCCAAATGGCTGGTAAAAGAGGGCGACACCGTATCGTCCGGCGACCTGCTGGCCGAAATTGAAACCGACAAGGCCACGATGGAATTCGAGGCGGTCGATGACGGCGTGATCGCCAGGCTGCTGATCCCCGAAGGCTCTGAGGGCGTAAAGGTCAACACCGCAATCGCCCTGCTGCTTGAGGATGGCGAAACGGCAGACGATATCACCGCAACCACCCCTGCCGCCGCAACCGCAAGCGCCCCACAAGAGGCCGCCAGCCCAACCACCGCACCCGTCGCCGCACCACCTGTGCCGCAAACGCGTGATGGCACCCGCATCTTTGCCTCGCCTCTTGCCCGGCGCATCGCCGCCGACAAAGGGCTGGATCTGGCGCAGATACCCGGCACCGGGCCGCATGGACGCATCGTCAAGGCCGATGTTCTGGGCAGCACAGCCAGCGCCCCGGTTTTGACCCCGCCAGCATCGGCCACGGCATCCGCCGCGCCCGCCGCAACACCGGCACCAACCCTTGCCACTGGCCCCACCACGGATGAGGTCACCCGCATGTACGAAGGGCGCGAATACGAAGAAATTCCGCTGAACGGCATGCGCAAGATCATCGCCACACGCCTGACCCAGGCAAAACAGTCGATCCCGCATTTCTATCTGCGCCGCGACATCAAACTGGACGCATTGCTGGCCTTCCGGGCCAACCTGAACGCCCAACTGGCCGCGCGCGGCGTCAAGCTCAGCGTCAATGACTTTATCATCAAGGCCTGCGCCCTGGCGCTTCAGACGGTTCCGGACGCAAATTCGGTCTGGGCCGGTGACCGGATGCTGAAACTGAAACCATCCGATGTGGCCGTGGCCGTGGCCATCGAGGGCGGATTGTTCACGCCTGTGCTGAAAGATGCCGAGATGAAATCGCTCTCGGCGCTAAGCGCAGAAATGAAAGACCTCGCCGCGCGTGCGCGTGACAAAAAGCTGGCCCCACATGAATATCAGGGCGGCAGCTTTGCCATTTCCAACCTTGGCATGATGGGCATCGACAATTTCGACGCGGTCATCAACCCGCCGCACGGGGCCATTCTGGCCGTGGGGGCAGGTAAAAAGAAACCCGTGGTTGGCAAGGACGGCGAACTGGCCGTGGCCACGGTGATGTCGGTCACACTGTCGGTGGATCACCGGGTGATCGACGGCGCGCTTGGGGCGCAACTGTTGCAGGCCATCGTCGACAATCTGGAAAACCCGATGGTGATGCTGGCCTGATCTTCTTTTGTTCACAAATATCCACGGGGGTGAATGGCCAAAGGCCAGAGGGGGCAGACAGCCCCCTTTCCACCATCCCCGGGTCACGCCACCCGTGATGATTTACGACCGGACCCCCACCATCTGATCCATCTCGACCGATGGGTGTTCACACCCCGCCTCGCCAACAATCCGGGCCGGCACACCGGCAACGGTCTTGCATGCGGGCACGTCGCTCAGCACCACGGAACCTGCCGCAATCCGGCTGCAATGGCCGACCTTTATGTTGCCCAGAACCTTGGCCCCGGCCCCGATCAGCACCCCATCGGCGATCTTGGGGTGGCGGTCTTCTTCTTCCTTGCCGGTCCCGCCCAGCGTGACGGAGTGCAGCATCGACACATTGTCGCCCACCACAGCCGTTTCACCGATAACAATCGAATGGGCGTGATCAATCATGATCCCCTTGCCAATCCGCGCAGCCGGGTGAATATCGATGCCAAATATCTCGGACACCCGCATCTGAAAGAAATACGCCAGATCATGGCGGCCCTGCGTCCACAGCCAATGACCAATACGGTACGCCTGCATCGCCTGATAACCCTTGAAATACAAGATCGGCTGCAACAGGCGGTGACTGGCCGGGTCGCGTTCGAACACCGCCATCAGATCGGCGCGCGCGGCCTCGACCAGTTCCGGGGACTCGGCATAGGCCTGATCGGCAACATCGCGCAACACAACCATCGACATCTCATTTGACGTCAGTTTGGCCGAGACCCGGTAAGACAGGGCCTTTTCCAATGTCTGGTGATGCAGGATGCAGGCATGTACCAGCCCGCCCATCAGCGGCTCGGCGCGAACCGCTTCGTGGGCCTCTTCGGTGATCCGGTCCCAGACCGGGTCAACCAGCGCGACGTTTGTGCTTGTATCGACCATGGCAATGCCTTTCTCTCTTGTCTTAGAATAGGCATCTAAGGGCAAATGAACCAAACGCAAACCCGTGATAAGGTATATTTGATTCATGAATGGTTCTGACACCACCCGGTTTACGGCCCTGATCCGGGAACGGCTGGTGGCAATCAAGGCTGAAAACCAACTTGGTCAGGGGGCGCAGGCGGTGGTTCAGCTTGACCAGCAATCGGTTGGCCGGCTTAGCCGTATGGACGCATTGCAAAACCAGGCCATGGCCAAGGCCCAGCAGGTCCGCCGTGAAATCCAGACAACCCGCCTAAAGGCCGCCCTTGCCCGGATCAACGCCGGTGAATTTGGCTATTGCGACGACTGCGGCGAAGATATCGCGCCCAAACGGCTTGAACTGGACCCATCGG
>DAOUPC010000142.1 GCA_030626365.1 Paracoccaceae bacterium | reverse complement strand
TTTCACAACTAAAGCTTAGCCGGGATGTGTTTCGCGAAACCCTGCGGCTGTATCCGCCCGTGCCGATGATGGTGCGCGAGGCAAGTGAGCGCGAAAGGTTTCGTGAGCGTGACGTGCCAAAGGGCGCGCAACTGGTGATAAGCCCGTGGCATCTGCATCGTCATGTTCGCCTTTGGGATAACCCGGACGGGTTTGATCCGTCCCGCTGGCAGACCGAAAATGGCAAGGCCTGTCAGCGCAACGCCTATATCCCCTTTTCGGCTGGGCCGCGGGTCTGTCCGGGGGCCGGTTTCGCGATGATCGAGGGGCCGCTGATCCTGTCGATGGTGCTGCGACAGTTCCGGGTGGAACGGATAGACGGGCGCGACCCGGTGCCGGTGGCGCATCTGACCGTGCGGTCGCGCGATGGTATCTGGTTGAAACTTACCAGGCGATAAAACCTTGGGGCAACTTTGGGACCAGCCCCCCGAATAACCAATATCCGGGTATTCAGAACGTCCTTAACGCGCCCTTAAACGATGCAATACAAACAGCCGGATGGCTGAGGCCAGCCCCATTTCCGTTCCGCGTTCCGCATCAATTTCAGCGGCCAGTGCATTGATCGGGCGGTTTTCGCTGGCGGCGATTTCGCAGAACACCTCCCAGAAGGGATCTTCCAGTGACACCGATGTGCGATGTCCCCGCAGGGTCAGGGAATGTTTTTTCGGGCGCCCGCTCATCTGTCTGTCTTGTGCCCGTCCAGATCGCGCGCGGCTTTTTCGGTCAGCAGGCGTTGCTGTTCTTTCCGGGGCTTGCTGCGGCCAAATCGCGCGGCGTTTTCAGTGGCGCGGGCCGTGTCGTTGGCCCGTGCCTTTTGCTTGCGATACCGGTTCAGGTTGACCGGTTGTGCCATCACTTTGGCCCAACCATGTTTTCCGGGCGCACCACACGGTCAAACGTGTCGCTGTCCACCAGCCCAAGGGCGATTGCCTCTTCTTTCAGGGTGGTGCCGTTCTTGTGCGCGGTCTTGGCGACCTTGGTTGCGTTGTCATAGCCAATTTCCGGGGCAAGGGCGGTGACCAGCATCAGGGATTCGCGCATCAGCTTGTCGATCCGTACCTCATCGGCCTTTAGATCAACCATCAGATTGTCGGTGAACGTAGAACTGGCATCGCCCAAAAGCTGCATGGATTGCAGCACGTTATAGGACATCATTGGCTTATAGACGTTCAGTTCGAAATGCCCCTGACTGCCGGCAAAACCGACGGCGGCATCATTGCCCATCACATGTATGCAGACCTGTGTCAGGGCTTCGCATTGGGTCGGGTTCACCTTGCCCGGCATGATCGAAGACCCCGGTTCATTCTCGGGCAGGATCAGTTCGCCCAGACCACAGCGCGGGCCGGACCCCAGCAGGCGGATGTCATTGGCGATCTTGAATAGTGAGACAGCCACAGTTTTCAGCGCGCCGGAAATTTCCACCATCGCGTCATGGGCGGCCAGTGCCTCGAACTTGTTGGGGGCGGTGATAAAGGGCAGGCCGGTGATTTCGGCCATATTGGCGGCAACCATTGTGTCCCAGCCCTTGGTCGTGTTCAGCCCGGTGCCCACGGCGGTGCCGCCTTGGGCCAGTTCGTAAATACGACCCAGCGCGTCCTTTACCCGCTGGATGCCCATGGCGACCTGATGGGTATAGCCCGAAAATTCCTGACTAAGGGTCAGGGGCGTGGCATCCTGGGTGTGGGTGCGCCCGATCTTGATGATACCGTCAAATTCCACCACCTTGGCCTGCAGGGCCGCGTGCAGCTTTTCCAGCCCCGGCAACAGCACCTGATGCGCGCTCATCGCGGCCGAGATGTGCATGGCGGTCGGGAACGTGTCGTTTGATGACTGACCCATGTTACAGTGATCGTTGGGATGCACCGGATCTTTGGTACCGATCTGTCCGCCAAGGATTTCAATGGCGCGGTTGGCGATCACTTCGTTGGCGTTCATGTTTGACTGGGTGCCGGACCCGGTTTGCCAGACCACCAGGGGAAAGTTGTCGTCGAACTTGCCCTCTATCACTTCGTCTGCGGCCTGAACAATGGCATTGCCCAACCCGCTGTCCAGCTTGCCCAGCGTCATGTTGGCCTGTGCGCAGGCCTTTTTGATCACGCCCAGTGCGCGCACGATGGCAATCGGCTGTTTTTCCCAACCGATCGGAAAATTCAGGATCGAACGCTGGGTCTGTGCCCCCCAGTATTTGTCGGCGGGCACTTGCAGGGGGCCAAAACTGTCGGTTTCTGTGCGGGTATCGGGCTGGGTATCGGGCATCGGTCAACTCCGTAGTATATGCAATTTCATGCCGTTTAGCTGGCGCATGTAACGCGCGCAACCGGGCAGTTGCGCACAGCATATGGCCAAATCCGGCCCAAGGTATAGGGTGGTCGCAATATTGACGGTTATCCGCGCAAAACCAATGTCGATCATTGTTCCGCGCGGCAGGGGCGCTAATATAGGGGGTGGGGCCTTGCCGTTCGGGGGGCTTTGCGGACATCAACTGCTGAGGGAACGAACATGAATGCCATTCAGGTGCCCCTGTCATTGCGGCCTTTAAAAGCGATTGTTGTGGGGCTGATCCTGCTGCTGGCGCTGAACCTGCCAGTGCATGCGGATCACATTACACCGTTTGTCGGGGCCTATTCCGGTGGGGCCGAGGTGGTATCGTCTGACGGCACACGTTCGCGGCGCGACATGAGCGTTGAAATAAGCGAAACCAAGGATGGGTTCACGGTTCAGTGGAGGTCGACCACATTCAAACCGGATGGCCGGACCAAGGTAAAATCCTATTCTATCGACTTTGTGCCAAGTGATCGGGACGGTGTTTATTCCGCCGCGATGGAACGCAATGTTTTTGGTCATGATGTCCAACTGGACCCGATGAAAGGCGAGCCATTCGTCTGGGGGCGGGTCACCGGTGACACGATGACGGTCTATTCCCTGTTCGTCGATCAGGAGGGGGGGTATGAAATGCAGCAATATGACCGCACCCTGACCGAAGGCGGTCTGACGCTGGACTTCAGCTTTTTGCGCAACGGCGAACAACAGCGGTCTGTATCAACCTTTCTGAAGCGGCAGTAATCATACGCGGCGCAAAACGGTTCCTTAAGGGGGTCTTGATCAACGCACGTCCGGGTTATTTGCGGAAATTATCCAGAGAGACAATTTCGGCATCGGGTTTTTTCGCGTCGGTGGGCCCGTCTACATGATCGGTGTTGATTGGGATGGGGGACGCGTCGCTGCCTTCATCCGAGGTTTCGAACCGCAGGCCAAATTCGACCGACGGATCGACAAAGGTCCGGATCGCATCAAACGGAACATAAAGCGTTTCGGGGGCATCGCCAAAGTTCAGAGTAATCGAAAACCCGTCTTCGCCAATCTCAAGATTGTCGAACCAGTGTTGCATGACCACGGTCATTTCATCGGGATAACGATCCGACAGCCAGTCGGCCAGTTCTGCGTCCGGGTGCGAGGTATCGAACGTAATAAAGAAATGGTGCGCCCCGGGCAGGCCGTTTTCGGCCACATCCCTTAGCACGGTCTTGATCAGGCCGCGCATGGCGGCATGCATCAGGTTGCCATAATCAATATCATGGGACATCATATTCCCCCCCGGAATGCCTGTGCGATCACCTTGGGGCAGCATAGGGGATTCGGGCGGAAACAAAAGGCGTCGCAGGTGTGAATTATTGCAAAAAACCGCGACTGTTTGCCCCAAAACTGTTCGCCCCGGAACTGTTTGCCCTGAAAGTGAAAGTGCAGGCTTCTGTTGCCAGGTGCCTGCGAACCCCGCCAAACGCTGCTAAGCGAGAGGGCTTAAGTTTTCGATAGATCGAACCGCTTACGCGGCCAGAGCCATCGGAGCTTTGTTGTCATTTGCAACTAGCTTGAATGAACCGATAACGGTGGTATCTCACCGAGACAAAGCAAACCCCTTTAGACGTTCGTCGATCCTGTTTCGACCCCATGACCCCAAATGAAAGGGTGTTTGGTGGAGTCGCCGGGTACCGCCCCCGGGTCCGATCCGCTTATTACGAGCGCGTTTATGTCCATAGTCCGTAAAGACCCGTTCAATATAGGTCAGCCCAGGGGGTGTTGCAATGGGGCGCAGCAATCTCTGTTGCGGTCAGGTTCGGTCAATTTCTGCCAAAGAACGCCGCCAACTGGGGCCGCAGCCAGGCCCAAAGGCCGGGTGCACCACGGTTGATCGGCACGCCGACCCGCGTATCAAGCTGTTCCAGCGTGACCGCATAATCGACCCAGGTTCCCCCCCCGCTGACCAGATTGGCCACCGGCGTCTGGATGCGGTCAATGGATTTGGCGAACATTGCATCCGGGCTGGTTGCTGCCTCAAACTCATCCCAAAGCGCGCGAAACGTGGCGGCCTGATCGTCGGGCAGCAGGGCAAACAGCCGGTCGGCGGCGGCGATTTCCTTGGCGGCCATTGCGGCATGATCGACCGCGCCGTGAATAGGGGCATCACCGGCGTCTATCTCGACCAGATCGTGCAACAAAAGCATTTTCAATACCCGGTCAATTTGCACGTCCGGGCCGGCCTGATCGGCCAGAATCAGCGCATAAAGCATCACGTGCCAGCTGTGTTCCGCCGAATTTTCACGCCGTGAGTTGTCGATCAACCGCGAGGCGCGCAGCACCGATTTCAGCTTGTCAGCCTCGCGCAGGAACCCGATTTGGGCTTCCAGTCGCCGGGTCATGATGGTTTGGCCTGTTTGTTTTGGGCCTTGGCCACGCGCGCGGCCTTGACCTTGTTGACCAGAAATTTCCGGGCAAGGCGTTCGGACAGGCGCACCCTTACTTCGGTCATATACGCCTCTTCCAGCGACTGCGACGAGGCGGCCAGTATATCGCCCACCTCGGTATACAGCCGCTCTTCACCCAGTTCGTCCATCGCCTTGAGCGTATCTTCGGCCAGCTTGGCGGCAAGGACGTCGGTGATTGACATCAGCGGGTTGTTTCGGTCAGCCGGCGTTTAACGTATTCACTGACGTTTCCAATCATCGTGTCCATATGCGGACCCTGGAAAAAGTGATCTGCCCCTTCGATTTCCTGATGGGTGATGGTGATGCCTTTTTGTTCATGCAACTTGTTGACCAGTGTCACCGTATCGGCGGGCGGGGCAACACGGTCGGACGACCCGTTGATGATCAGACCCGAGGACGGGCAGGGGGCAAGGAACGAAAAGTCATACATGTTGGCCGGAGGGGAAACCGAGATAAAGCCGGTGATTTCGGGGCGGCGCATCAAAAGCTGCATACCAATCCACGATCCAAAGGAAAAACCGGCGACCCAGCAATGTTTTGAGTTGTTGTTCATCGACTGAAGATAATCAAGCGCGGACGCGGCATCCGACAATTCACCGATGCCCTGATCATATTCACCCTGGCTGCGCCCGACCCCGCGAAAGTTAAAGCGAAGCACGGTAAAGCCCATGTTATAAAAGGCATAGTGCAGGTTATAGACAACCTTGTTGTTCATCGTCCCGCCAAATTGTGGGTGCGGGTGCAGGATGATCGCAATGGGGGCGTCTTTTTCTTTTTGCGGGTGATAGCGGCCTTCAAGGCGACCTTCGGGTCCGGGAAAGATGACCTCGGGCATGGGGCGGCGTCCTTCGTATTGATTATTGCGAGAGGCGTCAGGGATATTCTTGACGAATTTCCTAGGACACCTTAGAACAGTTCTAATTGCGCGCGCAGATACTGCTGCGGCGTCGTCAGGCGGGGATACTGAACGGCGCACGAAAGGTCAATGTTTCTAGCGGATGCAAGCGTAAATGAAGCCCAAAGACCCCAGAGGACACCCAGAGGATGCCAACCGGAAGGAAACCTGAATGAAGCTGTCAACCAAAGGTCGGTATGCAATGGTCGCGCTGGTGGACATTGCCATGAATTCGGGCGGGTCGCTGGTGACGCTGGCGGATATCGCCCAGCGGCAGGATATTTCGCTGCCCTATCTTGAACAGTTGTTCGTCAAGCTGCGCCGGGGTGAGTTGGTGCAATCGGTACGCGGCCCGGGGGGCGGGTATCGTCTGGCGCGCCCTGCGTCGGAAATCAGGGTGGTTGATGTGCTGTCGGCGGTGGACGAAACGGTGGATGCGATGCACAAGGGCGCCGGGGCCTCGGGGGGGGCATCTGGGTCAAAGGCGCAATCGCTGACCAACCGGTTATGGCAGGGGCTAAGCGCGCAGGTTTACGTATATCTGCACCAGACCCGGTTGTCGGATGTGATTGCCAATGAACTGGCCCCATGCCCGGCTGTGCCGGGGTTATTTTCGGTGGTGGACGAATAGGTGTGGATAAAGCCATGAACCGGATTTATCTGGATCATAACGCGTCAACGCCCCTGCGGGCCGAGGCCCGCGCCGCGATGATTGCGGCAATGGATGTTGGTGCCAACCCGTCTTCGGTTCATGCCGAGGGGCGTGCCGCAAGGGCGCTGATTGAAAGGGCGCGCGCACAGGTGGCGACCGCCTTTGGTGCCGAGGGGGCGGATGTGGTGTTTACCTCGGGGGCGACCGAGGCGGCGGCGCTGGCCTGCGCCGGTCGGAGCCTTGTTGGCGGCGCGGTCGAACATGACGCGGTTGCGGCCTGGGTCCGGGATGATCTGAAGGTGGATGGCCGGGGGCAGGTTCTGGTTGATGATCCGGCAGGCTCTGCGGTGCAGATGTCGAACTCTGAAACAGGTATCATACAGGGGTTGCCACAGGGGCTGGCGGTAACGGATGCGACGCAAAGTTTTGGAAAACTACCGGTTTCGTTCAACCAGTGCGGGGCCGAAATGGCCCTGATTTCGGCGCATAAGCTGGGTGGCCCAAAGGGAATCGGCGCGCTGGTGGTCAGACGCGGCACCGAGGTGGCGGCACAGATTCGCGGTGGCGGTCAAGAGATGGGGCGCCGTTCGGGCACCGAGAACCTGACAGGAATTGCCGGTTTCGGGGCCGCAGCCGAAGCCGCAGCAAGGGATTTGGCCGGCGGGACATGGGACAAGATCGCGCAGTTGCGCGATTTTTTGCAAGAAGCCCTTGAGGCTGGCACAAAACATACTATTTTTGTCGGAAATGAATCCGCGCGACTGCCGAACACGTTGTGTTTTGCCACGCCGGGCTGGAAGGGCGAAACCCAGGTGATGCAGATGGACCTGGCCGGGTTTGCCATCAGCGCCGGGTCGGCCTGTTCCAGCGGCAAGCTGCGCCCCAGCAAGGTGTTGGGGGCAATGGGATACGACG
>DAOUPC010000049.1 GCA_030626365.1 Paracoccaceae bacterium | reverse complement strand
GTTGAATTCCCCAAGGCCGACGGCACAATGCACCCTGTCATCACCCAGCCACGCCCCGTGTCAAAGGAACTGCCGATCTGGGTAACCACGGCGGGCAACCCCGAGACCTGGAAAGAAGCGGGTGAAATCGGTGCCAATGTGCTGACCCACCTGCTGGGACAGTCCATCGATGAAGTGGCGGGCAAGATCAAAATCTATCACACCGCCCTGCGCAAGGCAGGCCACGACCCGGATAATTTCACGGTCACGCTGATGCTGCACACCTATCTGGCCGACAGCCGGGAACAGGCCGAAAAGGTCGCCCGCGAGCCGATGAAGGATTACCTGCGCAGTGCTGCGGGCCTGATCAAACAATTCGCTTGGGTATTCCCGGCCTTCAAGCGGCCTACGGGCGTCGACAACGCCTTTGACATGGACCTTGGCACATTGGGTGATGATGAATTGGAGGCGATCCTTGATTTTGCGTTTGATCGCTATTTCCAGGATTCCGGCCTGTTTGGCACCATTGACGATGCGCTGGCCCGCACAGAGCAGCTTAAGCGGATCGGCGTGGATGAAATTGCCTGCCTGATCGATTATGGCATTGCCCCGGAACTGGTGATGGAGGGGCTGAAACCCCTGGCCGAGGTTCTGAAACTGGCCAACGCACCGGCCACGCTGGCCGGGGATGACTTTTCGCTGGCGGCACAGATCATTCGCCACAAGGTCACACATATGCAATGCACGCCGTCGATGGCGCGGATCATTGCCATGAACGACGAGGCCCGCATGGCGCTGGGCCGGGTTCAGCACCTGATGCTGGGCGGAGAGGCCCTGCCGGGGGATCTGGTGCAGGATTTGCAAAGCTGTACGGATGCCGCGATTTTCAACATGTACGGCCCGACTGAAACCACCATCTGGTCCACCACCGGACCGGGGGTCGCGACACAGGGCACCGTCAGCATTGGCACCCCGATTGCCAACACGTTGGTCTATATTCTGGATGCAAACGACCAACCCGTCCCGATTGGCGTGGCCGGAGAACTGTGCATCGGTGGCGAAGGCGTGACACGCGGTTACTGGCAGCGCCCCGAGTTGACAGGCGAACGTTTTGCACCCGACCCCTTTGTCACGAAAACCGGGCTGTCCGCCCCGCGTCTGTACCGGACCGGAGACCTTGCCCGCTGGCAGACGAACGGGCAGATCGCCTATCTTGGCCGCTCGGATCATCAGGTCAAGATACGCGGTCAGCGGATTGAACTGGGTGAGATCGAAACAGTTCTTGCCGGGTTTGGCGGGGTGAACGGCGCGGTGGTTGTGGTGCGTGAAATGGCACCGGGTGATTTGCGTCTGGTGGCCTATGTTGGCGCACCGGCGCATTTGCCGGAAACCGCGCTTAGGGCGCATCTGGCGGCCAATCTGCCCAAGGCAATGGTTCCGGCGCATATTGTAACGCTTAAGGCCCTGCCGCTGACGCCGAACAAAAAGATCGACCGCGCCGCCCTGCCTGAACCGACGACCAAACGCCCCACCTCAAACGGCCCGGTTGCGGCCGTTCCGGGACAGGGCACAGAGGCGGATATTGCCGCAATCTGGGCATCGATTCTGGGGGTCACGGGGATTCGTGCCAGCGACAACTTTTTTGAACTGGGGGGCCATTCCCTGTTGGCCGTTCAGGCACATCGTGCAATCCGCGAGGGGCTGAACCTGCCGAAACTGTCGATCACCGACATCTTCCGTTTTCCCACGCTGGGCGCGCTTGCGGCGCATCTGGATCAGGGCGGCACAGGTCCGGGTCCCAACCCACCGGAAATTGCCGCACCAAAGCGCGCCGATACCATGTCCAGACGCCGGGCAATGCGGGCCGGCCGGCGGGCGACAAACGGATGATAACCGCACCTGCCAAAACAGACGGGCCAACCGGCTTTGTGCTGGCCCGCCCGCTGTTTACCCCGGACATTGCCGTGGCCGTCACCGATCCGCGTGCGGCGCATAACCGGCCCCTGCCCCCCGAGGTCAGGCCAATGGCACGCATGGTTCCGATCCGCCAGCGGGCCTATGCGGCAGGGCGGGTGGCGGCACGTGATGCCATGGCCCGTCTGGGCCACCCCGTGCGGCCGGTGCTGATGACCCCGGATCGCGCACCGCTGTGGCCCAGTGGTTTGACCGGCAGCATCAGCCATTCGCAAAGCTGCTGCATCGCCACCCTTGGACGGACAGATCAGGTCCGTGCGCTGGGCGTGGACGTCGAGGAAGACAGCGATCTGGACAGCGATCTGGTGCCGACAATCTGCACGATGGCCGAGCGGGCCTGGCTGTCGGCCCAACCCCGCGCACAGACCGGGTTATTGGGAAAGCTGATCTTTAGCGCCAAGGAATGTGCCTATAAGTGCCAGTACCCGCTGTCGAAAACATTGTTTGGATTTGAAATGCTTGAAATCACTCCTGATCTGGATACCGGCCAGTTCGAGGCGACGTTCCTGCATGATGTGCCGCATTTTCCTGCGGAAACCCAACTGCACGGCCGGTTCGCCATTGGTGACGGGTTGATCGTGACGGCGATGGCGCTTAGGCCGTGACGCTTTTGTTCATGTCGTTTCGCCCCCTTTTGGCCCAGCGCCCGGTCAGTGGTGCGTCATGAGTTGGCTGTCATCCCTTGCCGGTCTGTTGTTTGCCGGTCAGGGCCTGTTTGGTCTGGCCACCACCCTTGATGGGGCGCACGGGGTTACGCAGGATGCGCAACCGGCCCGGATTATTCCTGTTTCGGGCCTGTCCCCGCAGGGGCCGATCCCAATGGCCATCGGTCTGGCCGGGGTCACGGACTGGAGCGTACAACAGCCGTTTCTGGACGTAATGAAAACCGCCCGCCCGTGGATTGGTCACAAACCGGGGCAATGGGGCGGGCTTGATCATGCGGATCTGGAAAAGGCCGGCCTTTTGGACGATGCGGGTTGGCCGATGGCCATTCCCCCCACCCTTGGGTCAATCGGTACGCTGGTGCTGACTGATCTGCCGGAACAGGCGGTTTCACTGACCGGGCGCTATCGGCTGGCATTTACCGGAACCGGCATTATCGAGGTCGCAGGGCGCGCCCGCAATGTCCGTTATGGCAAGGGCGAGGTACAGTTTGACTTTGCCCCCGGCCCCGGCCCGGTGGATATAAGGATTCAGCGCAGCGACCGGGCAGGCAAGGGTGATTATGTCCGCAATATTACCATCGTAAAGCTGGATCAGGCGGCGGCCTTTGATGCGGGGGCGATATTCAACCCCGACTGGCTGGCGCGGATACGGGGGTTTTCGCCGCTTAGGTTCATGGACTGGATGGGCACCAACAATTCCACGCAATCTGTCTGGGCGGATCGCCCGATGGTGCGGGATTACACCTGGGCCCGCCGGGGTGTGCCGCTGGAAATCATGCTGGCACTGGCGGGCGAAGTGAACGGCGATGCCTGGGTCAATATCCCCCATCTGGCGGATGACGATTATGTCACCCGCTTTGCCACATTGGTCCGCGATGCCCTGGCACCCGACCGCCGTATCTATGTCGAGTTTTCCAACGAGGTCTGGAACTGGCAATTCACGCAAACCGGCTGGGCCGATGCGCAAGCCCTGACACAATGGGGGGCTAAAGAGGCCGGTGTTCAGTATTACGGCATACGTGCGGCCCAGGTGGCGCGGATCTGGTCCGGGGTATTCGGTGACACCGGCAGGGACCGGCTGATCAACGTGATCTCATCCCAGACCGGCTGGTTGGGGCTGGAGGAAATGGTGCTGAACGCCCCGGACCGAAAGGCCATGGTGCCAGACAGCCCAAGAGTGCCAGACAGCCCAAGACCGGCGGATGCGTTTGATGCCTATGCGGTTACGGGGTATTTCGGCGGTATCCTTGGCACCGAAACACGCGCGCCGATGGTGCGCCAGTGGATCGCCGACAGCCAGCGTGCCGCCGAACAGGATGGCGCCGCGCAAGGCCTGACCGGCACGGCCTTTGATGCCCATGTGGCCCGCCACAGGTATGATGGCGCAACGGCGATGGCCGGGCGTGAATTGCACGATGGGGCAATCAGCGGGGACATCACGGATAC
Organism: Paracoccaceae bacterium; assembly: GCA_030626365.1. Classification (GTDB taxonomy): domain Bacteria; phylum Pseudomonadota; class Alphaproteobacteria; order Rhodobacterales; family Rhodobacteraceae; genus NVQY01. Next base: position 8,064 of record DAOUPC010000049.1, on the reverse strand, counting down.
GCTGGCCGGACTGTTGGGCAAGACCCTGCCATATCACGCCGAAGTGGCGCGTAAATACGGGCTGAACCTGATCATGTACGAAGGTGGCAGCCACGTGGTGGGGATTGGCCCGATGGTTGACGACCCCGAACTGGAAACCTTTTTCATTCACTTCAACTATAGCCCCGAAATGGGCGCGCTTTATACTGACCTGATCAGCGGATGGCATGAACTGGGCGGACAGTTGTTCAACGTTTATGCCGATGTGTACCGCCCCGGAAAATGGGGCAGTTGGGGGGCGCTGCGGTATCTGTCAGACACCAACCCGCGCTGGGATGCGATTGTCGGGTTCCGATGATGAAGCGTGTTTCGATCATCTTGCCCGCCCATGACGAAGCGGCCATTATTGGCACCTGCCTGAATGCCCTGCTGGGCTCGGACGCCTTGCCTGACGGTTGGTTGGGCGAAGTGATTGTCGTTGCCAATGGCTGTAGCGATGCAACCGGTGCCGTTGCGCTGGCACACCAACCCCAGGCAGACGCGCGGGGCTGGACGTTGCAGGTTCTGGATCTGCCCGAGGGGGGCAAGCTGAATGCGCTGAACCGGGGTGACGGGGCCGCATCGGGGGGCATCAGGGTCTATCTGGATGCGGATGTGTCAATCAGCCCGCCTTTGATCCGGCAATTGGTTGAAGCGTTGGACACAGACAGGCCCCGGTATGCCAGCGGACAGGCACGCATTGCCCCGGCGCAAAGCCGTTTCACCACATGGTATGGCCGGTTCTGGGTGACATTGCCATTTGTGCAAACCGGCGTGCCCGGCTTTGGTGTTTTTGCAATGAACGCGGCGGGGCGTGCCCGGTGGGGGCACTGGCCCGATATCGTCTCGGATGACACATTTGCCCGGCTCAGCTTTGCCCCGTCTGAACGGGTTGGCGTGGCGGCACCCTATTATTGGCCCATGGTCGAAGGGTTTGCCAATCTGGTGCGGGTGCGACGGCGCCAGAATGACGGCGTGGACCAGATTGCCAGCCATTTTCCGTCGCTTCTGGCCAATGACGATAAACCCCGCCTGTCGCCCCTTGGGTTGTTGGGCCGGGCCGTGCGTGACCCCCTGGGGTTTGTGGCCTATGTGGCCGTGGCGCTGGCGGTAAAGACACCGTTTGTGCGCTCTGACGAACCCTGGGCGCGGGGCCGCTAAGGTTAGGAACAGGCCGCGTCGATTGCAGCCCGGAAATGACCGGCCAGTTTTTGTGCCTCGGTGTCGGCGTCGTGGCGTTCCAGTGCCCGTTCGCGCCCGGCCCGCCCCATGGCGTCCAGCCCCTCTGGCGGGGTCTGGGCCAGGTCGCGTATGGCCCCGGCCAGCGCCGGCACATCCCCCGCAGGCACCAGCCAACCGGTGCGCCCCGGCTGGACCAGTTCCGGTATGCCCGCGATATAGGTGGCAATCACCGGCCGGGCACTGGCCATTGCCTCCATCACCACCATTGGCAGCCCCTCGGCAAAGCTGGGCATGACCAGCGCGTGGGCCTCTGCAAGCGCGGTGCGAACCCCGTCTTCGGTCAGCCAGCCGGTCAGGGTTATCGATGCCTCAAGCCCAGACCGGGCAATCGCGGCCTCAAGATCGGGGCGCATTTCACCGTCTCCGACCAGCGACAGATGTGCCTCTGGGTGGGTCTTGTGCAGGTCGGCCATGGCCGCAATTAGGGTCATCTGGCCCTTTTGTTCGGCAAACCGGCCGATCGACACCAGCCGTAGCGCCCCATGCGGCAGCAGTGGCGCGTCGGGTGGAAACAGGGCCGGTTCGATGCCGCAATGCACCACCTTAAGGCGGTTCCAGGTGGAAAGTTCGGCCCAGCGTTTCAACTGGCTGACCCCAAACTGACTGACCCCGACGCCAAAGGCGGCCCGGTCCAGTTTCAGGCCCAGCGACAATTCACGCGGGCCATCAAATTCTTCGGGCCCATGTGTCGTAAAGCTGTATCCCGGCCCGCCCAGCGCATGGGCCAGCATGGCCACAGTTGCGGCATTTGTACCGAAATGGGCATGCATGTGCTGTACTTTTGCGGCCCGGCAACGGCGCGTCACCTGCGCGGCCTCGGCCAGATAAATCATATGCCGCAACACCCCACGATCCGATGCCCGCCCGCAGCGAACGGCCAACCCCAGCGCCCGCATGAACCTGACCGGCGCGCGCAGGAACTGCACCAGCACCGCCGCCAACAGGCCAAACAGACCGCGATCCAGCACGTATTCTGTACGCGCGGCCTCGGCCTGATCACCGGGGTCAACCAGTGCCATATCAGTACGACGCATTGCCAGCCGCAGGATTTCGGCCCCACCGCGTTCCAATGCCAGCAATTCGCGCCGGATAAAGCTGTGTGAAGGCTGTGGATAGGTGTTCAGGATATAGGCAAGTTTCAAGATCATCACCGGGTGACAGGGTTTCACGCATCAGCTTAACCGCTGATAAGCCCCGAGAAAAGAACAGGCCGGCAAACACCCCCCAATATGCCCGCATTACGGCGATTGTTTCGCCATTGGCCGGGCCGGGGTGCCATTTGGCCTAATCCGCGGGGGCGGGTGTATCTGAAACCGGGTATCATTGATCGAACCGGGCCATCTGATTCCCGTTTCGGCACGAGAAAGCAGAGATGAGCAACCTGATTACAGCATTCCGGGGGAACCGTTTGATGGCGCGCGTTTTGCGCAGCGCCTCTTGGTTGCTGATCGGTTATGGCGGGTCGCAGGCGCTGCGCTTGGCGGCCAACCTGATTCTGACCCGCATCCTGTTCCCCGAGGCGTTTGGCCTGATGGCGCTGGTCAGCGTCGTGACCGTTGGCCTGACGATGTTCTCGGATGTGGGTATCGGCCCGTCGATTGCCCAGAACGCACGCGGCGATGACCCCGATTTCCTGAACACTGCCTGGACCATTCAGGTGATCCGTGGATTTGGGCTTTGGTTCGGGGCGTGCCTGCTGGCCTGGCCGGTCGCACAGTTCTATGGCGAACCCGATCTGGCGCTGTACCTGCCGATTGCCGGTATTTCGCTGGTGGTGGCCGGGTTCAACCCGACCCGGATCGAAACCGCGCATCGTCACCTTCTGGTGGGGCGACTGACCGTGCTGGACCTGTGGAGCCAGGTAATCGGGATCACCAGCATGGTGGTCTTGGCGCTGAGCACGGGGTCGGTTCTGGCGCTGGTGGTGGGTGGGGTCATCCAGACGGTTGTGAAACTGCTGCTGACGCATGTGTTCCTGCCCGGACCCGCCAACCATTTGCGCTGGGAAAAGCGCGCGGCGGATGAACTGGTCCGGTTTGGCAAATGGATATTCCTCAGCACCGCGTTCTGGTTTGTGACCAGTCAGGGCGACCGGGCCATTCTGGGTAAATTCCTGTCGCTAGAGGTGCTGGGCCTTTACAACATCGGCTATTTTCTGGCCAGTTTCCCGATGATGCTGGGCCATGCGGTGGCACAAAGGGTGCTGATCCCGGTTTACCGCGACAAACCCGCCAAAGCGGCCCCGCAAAATCGGGCGCTGCAACGCAAGCTGCGCTTCGGGTTAAGTGCGGGTATTCTGGGCCTGCTGCTGGTCATGGCCTTTGCGGGGCCGGCCCTGACCCAACTGCTGTATGACGCGCGCTATTTGTCATCGGGGCCGATGGTGACACTGATTTCCTGCGCCCTGATTCCGGCGGTGATTGGCATGAGTTACGATCAGGCGGCGCTGGCCGCGGGCGACAGCCGGTCATTCTTTGCCTTTTCCGCCATTCGCGCGGTGGTGCAGGTCACGCTGTTGTTGCTGGGGGTGGTCCAGTTCGGGCTGATCGGGGCGATCGGCGCGGTGGGTCTGGCGGGGGTTCTGGTGCATCCGGTTCTGGTTTGGCTGGCGCTGCGCCACGGGGTATGGGACCCGTTGCATGACCTTGGTTTTGCCCTGTTGGCCGGGGCGCTGGGCGGGGCGGCGTTGTGGCTGCATTGGGATGCCATATCGGGGCTGGCAGCAGGTCAATGACCCCGGCTTTGCCGATGTATCCGTATGACCGAACGCTTGCGGTGTATGTATTGCAGACTTCCTTTTCAGAGCCGCATTTGCAAAACTCGGGTAAATTTGGAAATACGTGTGATGTAAATGGGCATTACATTTCCTATATGGTGACTAAGATATTGAGAAAGAGGAGTATTTGATGGCGAATTTTGATGCGATGGTACGCGAATCCCAAGAGGTGGTCGGAAAATCACAAGCCGGGATAAAGGCGATGACTGCCCGGATCGAGGCCGCGCGGGCCAAGATCGACACAGGCGAAGACATCAGCATCGACATCGAAAACGCCACTTTGGACGATGTGCATGCCCATACGGATGTGATGAATGCCAATATTGCCGAACTGATCATGGGGCTGGACGATGTCACATCAGCCTTTTCCAAGGATTTCGACGAGATGCGTTCGAAATCTGGCTGGGAAAGCTTTGTGGGCATATTCAGCAATGCCAAATCGGAATCGATGCGTCAGGAACGGATGCGCACGGCCAATATTGATGACAAGTTGCAGGATCTGATTGCCAAATCAGATGTGATTGTGACGTTGCTGGACAGCCAGTTGGCGTTGCTGGAGGAACAGAAAACCAAGGTGGAAACCAATCTGGTGGAAACACTGGACGACCGCGAACTGACGGTGGGCGAACTGGAAACGCTGCGCGCCGACATTCTGGGCATGGACCCGACGATCATCAGGCTTGAGAACAAGATTTCGGTTGAACAGGACGCCGCCGCACGAACCAAGCTGGAAACCGAACTGGCCGAACTGAACAATGATTATAACCAGATGGTACAGCAGGAACAGGTCAAGCTGGCCAAGTCACAGACGCTGGAGCGTTACATCGAAAAGGGCAAAACCTGGATCGACAGCCTGCAAAATCAGGCCGCGACGCAGATGGTGCTGATCAACAAGTTGCAGACAGACACCAAGCAACGGGTGGTGCTGTATGATGCCCTGTCCAAGTCGCTGAAAACCGCACAGCAACAGGATGTGGCGCACCGGATCAACGAAATCGGCGTAAAAACCGACCAAGAGGCACAAACAGCGATGGCCGCCATCGGCAGCGCGACCAACCAGAAAATGGCTGATATGCTTGAGGCGCACGAGGGTCACATGGTGTTTGCCCGCGATGTTCTGGCGGCCAAGGCCAAGGCGGATGAACGGTTCGCGCGCCGCTTTGCCAAAATTGTCGAAAAGCACGACAAAAACCTTTACGGCGAATAAATGCCTGAAACCGGACAGCTTGATCGCGACCATGTCGGCCTGACCGACACGTTTGCCTCGCGCCGCTATTTTCGCAAGTTTGAAACCATCACAGGCCACCTGACCCGTGTGGCCGCGGTGATGCAGGCCGAAGGCGAGGTCAGCAAGGCAGAGGTTCAGGTGATCACCCGCTATCTGATGGCGCTGACATTCACCTTTCGCGCGCTTTCGATGAAATACCTGATGGTCGGGCGTGATACGGGGCGCTTCTTTGGCGCGTTCGCCATGGATAAACGCGACAGCGGTTTTCCGGTGGCATCCGAGTTGATGACCATGGCCAATGATGCGCAACAGGCCGCAACCCATCTGGCCAACATGCCGTCCGAGGACACGCTGAAGGATGATATGGTGCGGATGATTGCCGGTGACCGGCAGATCCCCACCAAACTGCAATTCGCCCTGTCTCAGCGGTTGTATTATCAGGAACTGGTCAGGGGTCAGATGTTCTGGGCCCAGAATGACCCGGAATGTATCTGGCTGGGCAATATCACCGATGACCGGCGCAGGTTTCTGCTGCATTGGGCGGTTTATGACAGCCAGGTAAACCTGCCGGTGATCTATATGATGGAACTGGAAGACACCGGGCGCACGGCCCTGCCCAAGGATCAGAACCGATGGCCCGAGGTGCAGGCACATATGATGGCACAGGCGCTGGATGGGCTGAAATTGGTGACTATTGCCAAAGGGTTCGACGGAGATTTTGATGATCTGCACCCCAAATCCCTGCGCCGCATCCACGTGGGGCCGATGTATTCACATGCATACACCGAACAATCCGGCCCCCTGCGCGAAGTACTGGCCGAGGCCCGCGCGCCCGAAGGTCAGGACTGGGCGCTGGCCTGGACCACCGAAGAACTGGAAAGTGAACGGGTAACTGCGGAACGCGCCGGCTGGTTTGGGACGGTCGAACGCGAGGTGTTCGCACTGGACCCGTTTGGCGGGCGCGGGGTGGATACCGGGGCGACCCGCACGCAACGTTCGATCATCCTGCCCCAGCAACCGTTTCAGGTGCTTGCCGAGAAAAAGCCGCCGGGGTTTGACGATGTGCGCAAATTTGTAGTCAGCCCGACAGGGCGGGTGTTGAGGTACTGATCGTGGCTTGGCCATCACCCTGCATCACACCCAAAAGGTGGGCGAAAACCCACCATGAACGAGGAAAAACATGAGCCTGACATCAGACCAGATGGAACTGCGCGAAGAGGATATCGTAAAACATTACGATGCCGCCCTTGCCATGCTTGACGGGTTTGACCACAGCCCGCGGATTGCCAATGCGACTGCCCCCGCACAGACGGATGCGCGGTCCTCCGGGATTCCGACGCGCCGCCGGTTTCGTGCGACCACGCCCGGCCTTGTAACCCGCCGCACGGTGCGGGCCGAAGGCGTGCATCTGATTGACCGCATTGCGGCGTCAGATGATGGCGATGCGCTGACCTCTCCGCAGCAGGCGGTGGTGATGAACGCCTTGCGCCGGGCGCTGGGAATCGCATTGGCGGTGGCTGAAACCTATGGCGACCAGACCGCTTTGGGCGACCTGAAACGCGCCAATCTGGCCGGCGATCTGCCCGCCGCCCGCAAGACGGAATTTTCCGAACTTCTGTCAGCCGAGGCCCTGATCAGCCTTTATGTATTTGCCAACGCGCTGGCCTATCTTCTGTCGTCGCACCAAAGTGAGGTTTCAGTTCAGGTTGGCGAAACCCAGGAAGTTCTGAGCGACAATGGCCAACTTGCCCTGCATGGCGCCCTGTGGGAGTTGGACCAGGACCTTGCCAGCCACGCCAGCGATGACGCGCGCCTTGTCGCCACCGCCAGCGCCTTTGCCGAACAGTTGATGGAAAAGGTCGCCTTGCGCGCCCGGACCGCCCCGCATCTGGCCCCGTTCAACAACGCCGCCTGGCGGGTCGAGGCAGATGACCTGACGATCCGTGGCTTTACCCCCGCCGCAAAGGCCAAATCAACCACCCTGACCATGACGTTCAAAAAGCCGAACGAGGTGGTCGGCAACCATATCGCCAAATATCAGGCGATGAAGCTGTCCAAGATGCTGATGGCCTATGATTTTGACCGCCGCCTGAACCCGTTTGCCGAACTGGGCGGATTCATCTTTACCTTTATGGGCGATGGCAAACCGGGCACGGGTAAAACCACGCTGATCCAGATGATGGCGGGGATGATCAACGAATACTGCCTGATTGCCGGCTATCCGTTTCGCTATCAGAACCTTTCGACTGACAACATCGACAGCTATCAGGGCAAGTCGGGCCAGAACGCCAAGGCGTTTATCGACACAATCCTTGATCCCGGCGTGATCGGCTTTGGCACCATCGACGATATCGACACGCTGGCCGGCAAGCGCGGTGATCGCCAGTCAAGCGCGGGACAACTGGAAATCACCGCCGTCCTGATGGAGAGCTTTGCCGGGGCCAACACCGTGGTGCGCGGCAACTGCACCTTTGGCATGTTCAGCAATTACCCTGAAAACGTCGATGACGCCCTGCGCCAGCGCGCCGGGGCACGGTTTCTGGTCGATGGGCCACAAACGCAGGACGATTACATCGATATCCTGTACCTGTTGATGGGCAAGAACCACGACATCCCGCTGGGCGACCATCAGGCATATGCGGCGCAAGAGATAAAATCGGCTGTCGCGGCCAGCTTTGCGGGGCATTCGCGCCCGCACGAGGATGGGTTGCTGGCCGTGTTCGACAAGGTGCGCCGCGATGTGGGCGATCTGGATACCATCGCCAAGATGGGCACCTATCTGAAGGGCATCCAAGAGGCC
>DAOUPC010000130.1 GCA_030626365.1 Paracoccaceae bacterium | reverse complement strand
AGCAAGGGCGGCGGACGCCTGTCAGGTGGTCAGATGCAGCGGGTCGCACTGGCGCGCGCCATGTATGACAACCCGGTGATTGTCATTCTGGATGAACCCAATTCGAACCTTGATAACGATGGTTCGGTGGCGCTCAATCAGGCGATCCGGTCGCTCAAGGAAAATGGCACCTCGGTGCTGATTATGGCGCACCGCCCGGCGGCCATTCAGGAATGCGATATGTTGCTGGTGATCGATGGCGGTACACGGGCGGCGTTCGGGCCAAAGGATCAGGTGATGCGCGATATGCTTACCAACCACGAAGAGCTGCGTAAAAGCGCAGGCATGGGAGGTGTGCAATGACGGATCGTGCATGGTCAGCCCGCGGCCCGGTTCTGTTCGGGATGTTGGGACTTTTGGTGCTGCTTGGGGGCTTTGGCGTCTGGGCGGTGCGCAGCAATATCGCCGGTGCGGTGATCGCCAGCGGGCGGATCGAAGTCGAGCAGAACCGCCAGATTGTTCAGCACCCGGATGGCGGCGTGGTAACTGAAATTCTGGTGGAAGAGGGTGACATGGTTGCGATCGGGTCAACCCTGATCCGGCTGGATTCGACATTGCTGAAGTCGCAACGACTGATTGTCGAGGGGCAACTGTTTGAATTGATGGCCCGCCGTGCGCGCCTGGAAGCCGAACGCGACGAAACGGATGGCCTTGTATTTGACGCTGAACTTATCGATTTTGCCGGGCGGCGCCCCGAGGTGGCCGACCTTTTGGCCGGGCAGGAACGCCTGTTTCACGCGCGGCTTGAATCGGTGGCCCGAGAGACCGAGCAGATGGAAAAGCGGCGCGGCCAGATCAAAAGCCAGATTATCGGCATCCAGGCCCAGCAAAAGTCGATGGATCGCCAGCTGGAACTGATCGAACAGGAATTGGTCAGCCAGCAAACCCTGCTGGACCGGGGGCTTGCGCAGGCCGGAACGGTGCTGAACCTGCAACGAAATGCCGCCAACCTTGAGGGACGCATTGGTGAACTGGACGCATCCGAGGCACAGGCCGAAGGGCGCATCACCGAGATCGACATCGAGGTTCTGAAGCTGGGCACCCACCAGCGAGAAGAGGCAATTACCCGTCTGCGCGACCTGAAATACCGCGAACTGGAACTGGCCGAACAGCGCCGTTCCCTGCAAGAGCGGCTGAACCGGCTGGACATCGCCGCGCCGGTATCGGGCATTGTCTATGGGTTGCAGGTTCATGCGCTGCGCTCGGTCATACGGCCGGCGGATACGGTTCTGTTTCTGGTGCCGCAAGATCGCCCGCTAGTGATTGCCGCGCAGCTTGAGACGATCCATATCGATCAGGTCTTTGTCGGCCAGGACGTGGTGCTGCGGTTTTCCGCGCTGGACCAGCGTCAGACGCCGGAATTGTTTGGCAAGGTGGCCAAGCTGTCGGCGGATGCATTCGAGGACCAGGCAACCGGCATGACGTATTACCGTGCCGAGATGGTGCTGAACGAAGGCGAGATGGACAGGCTGCCCGAGGGAACGGCGCTTGTTCCGGGGATGCCGGTCGAGACGTTTATCCGCACACGGGACCGTTCACCGATGACCTATCTGATCAAGCCGATGGCCGATTATTTCGCCAAGGCATTCAGGGAAACGTGAATGTAAAAACTTGATCGGAAAACCTGAAAATGGGGCTTTTCGTTGCGACATTTCCCGGCTAGCGTCCGATAAACCGGCGCATTGCAGAGGGACAAGATAATGAGCATCGAAAACAAGCTGGCCGATATGGGGGTGGTCCTGCCTGACGCCTCGACCCCGGCTGCCAACTATGTACCTTTTGTCCAGGTTGGGGACATCATTTATGTCTCGGGCCAGATTTCCAGGGACTCAAATGGGCTGATCACCGGAAAACTGGGCGACAGCATGGATGTCGCCGCCGGTGCCGCAGCGGCCCGGACCTGTGGCATCGGCCTTTTGGCACAGGTGCGCGCGGCGTGTGACGGCGATCTGGACCGGCTGGTGCGGGTGATAAAACTGACCGCCTTTGTCAATTCCACCGCAGATTTCACCGACCAGCCCAAGGTGGTGAACGGCGCATCCGATTTTCTTGTTGAGGCGCTGGGCGAGGCAGGGCGGCACGCCCGTTCGGCTGTGTCGGCGGCATCCTTGCCGCTGGGCGTTTCGGTTGAAATAGAAGGCATTTTTCAGATCCGATGATTCCTGCGCTGCCCCAACCCCTGCTTAAACTCCCGATTGCCCATCGTGCGCTGCATGATGGGGCCCAGGGCCGGCCCGAGAACGGCCGCGCAGCCATTCGCGCGGCGATGGAGGCGGGTTATGCCATCGAGATCGACCTGCAACTTAGCCGCGATAATCAGGCGGTGGTGTTTCACGATTATGATCTTGGGCGATTGACCGGCGAAACTGGCGCAATCCGTCAGCGAACCGCGGCCGAGATCAGCCAGATTGCCCTGAACCACGGTGACGGAGAGACCATCCCAACCCTTGGTGATGTCCTGAAACTGGTCAACGGGCAGGTCCCTTTGCTGATCGAACTGAAGGATCAGGATGGGGACATGGGCCCCGATATTGGCCCGCTTGAGGCGGCAACGGTGGCGACGTTGAAGGATTACAAAGGCCCGATGGCGGTAATGTCGCTGAACCCGCACAGCGTGGGTGAACTGGCCCGGATTGCCCCGCATATCCCCCGTGGCCTGGTCACCACGGACTATAATGTGGTCGATATGCCTCTGTCGGCGGCCACCTGTAAGCGGTTGCGTGAAATTCCCGATTTTGACCGGGTTCGCGCCGGGTTCATCAGCCATCAGGTGAGCGACCTGACCCGCCCCCGTGTGCTGGAACTGCGCCGCATGGGGGTGCCGGTGCTGTGCTGGACCGTGCGCTCAGACCACATCGAAGCCGAGGCACGCCGCAATGCCGATAATATAACATTTGAGGGGTATCTGGCGGCAATCCCCGCCTGAACCCACCCGCCTGAACCCACAGTTAATGGCCAGGCAAAGGGATTGCATGGACCAGACCCAGATCGAAATCCAGGTGCTGAGTTCCCTGTCGCAGATTGCGCCACAGGATTGGGATGCCTGTGCCTGCCCCGAAACAACAAAGGGCGGCCCCCCCGACGACCCCTTTACCACCCACCGATTCCTGAGCGCGCTTGAGGACAGCGGGTCGGTCGGTCCCGGCACCGGTTGGTAGCCGCAGTATCTGACCGCCCACCTTGATGGTCTGCTGATCGGGTGCGCGCCGATGTATGTGAAATCGCACAGTCAGGGCGAATATATCTTTGATCACAACTGGGCACATGCCTATGAACGCGCCGGGCGGGACTATTACCCGAAACTACAGATCGCCGTGCCGTTCACCCCGGCCACCGGGCGCCGGTTTCTGGTGCGTTCCGGATACGAATCAACCGGACAATCCGCGCTGGTGCAGGGGGCGGTGCAACTGGCGGCGGACAATGATGTGTCATCGCTGCATATCACCTTTTGCACGGCGCACGAGGCTGACGCAGGGGCGGCAATGGGCCTGCTGCCACGCACCACGCAGCAGTTCCACTGGTGTAACGATGACTATGGCGATTTCGACGGGTTCCTGGCCAGCCTGTCCTCGCGCAAGCGCAAGAACATCCGTAAGGAACGCGCACAGGCGAACGGTTTTGGCGGCACCATCCAGACCTTCACAGGGGATGATATCCGCCCCGAACACTGGGATGCGTTCTGGACCTTTTATCAGGACACCGGGGCGCGCAAATGGGGGACGCCCTATTTGACACGGGCATTTTTCGATCTGGCGCAGGATAATCTGCGGGATGACATTGCGCTGGTGCTGGCGCACAGGGATGGGCGCTGGGTCGCGGGGGCGCTGAATTTCATTGGCCGAAAGGCGCTTTATGGCCGGTACTGGGGCTGTATCGAACACCACCCCTGCCTGCATTTCGAACTGTGTTATTATCGGGCGATCGAGATGGCCATCAAGCTGCGCCTTGCCCGCGTGGAGGCCGGCGCACAGGGCGAACACAAACTGGCGCGCGGTTATCTTCCGGTTGAAACCCACAGCCTGCACTGGGTGGGGGATGCGGGGTTTGCCGGGGCCATCGCGCATTATCTGGACGCCGAACGCGCCGCCGTGACCGAAGAAATCGAGGTGCTGACCGATTATGGCCCCTTCAGAAACCAACAAGCGGAGGAACAAGAATGAGTGAATCACTGTCCAATGAGGCCCGCAGTTTGTTGCTGGCCCCGCTGCTGAAAAACGGCTGGAAAGAGGTAGAGGGGCGCGATGCCATCGCCAAAACATACGAATTTGCCAACTTTGTCGATGCGTTTGGCTGGATGACCCGCGTGGCGCTGTGGGCCGAAAAGTGGAACCACCACCCGGAATGGTACAACGTCTATAGAACGGTCGAGGTGGTGCTGATTACCCATGATCTGGACGGGATCAGCGCGCTGGATGCCAAACTGGCCCGCAAGATGGACGGGCTGGTCTGAACTGACCGGCATTTGTGCGATTGCACAGGCCCCACAGGCAGCGATAGGGTCGCGCGCAAAGCGCAAACAGAAAATAAAATCGGACAGGCAGGCAGGGATGAAGAAAATCGTCGTGATCGGGGCTGGGCAGGCGGGGGCTTCGCTGGTGGCAAGGCTGCGCAAGGATGGGTTTGACGGGGATGTAACCCTGATCGGGGCAGAGCCGGTGCTGCCGTATCAGCGCCCCCCCCTGTCCAAGGCCTATCTGTTGGGTGATATTGCGTTGGAGCGGCTGTTTCTGCGCCCAAAGCAGTTTTATGGCGACCAGAACATTACCCTGAAACTGGGCCATAAAGTCACGGCAATTGACGCAGCAGCCAAAACCGTGACGCTGGCGCAGGGCGAGGTCATCACCTATGACCAACTGGCGCTGACCACCGGATCGGCCCCGCGCCACCTGCCTGCCAGTATTGGCGGTGATCTTGCGGGCGTGCATGTGGTTCGCGGGCTGGTGGATGTTGATGCGATGGCCCCGGCGGTGGTGCAGGGCGCGCGCGTGTTGATTGTTGGCGGGGGTTATATCGGGCTTGAGGCGGCGGCGGTCATGGCCAAAAGGGGCGTTAAGGTAACCCTGGTTGAAATGTCCGAACGTATCCTGCAAAGGGTCGCGGCCCCCGAAACCAGTGACTATTTTCGTGCCCTGCATACAAAGCACGGCGTCGATATTCGTGAGGCTATCGGGCTGGACCGACTGGTGGGAACAGACGGGCATGTGCGCGGCGCGGTTCTTAGTGACGCCAGCACGCTGGAGGTTGATTTCGTCGTGGTTGGTGTCGGCATCACCCCGTCCACCGAACTGGCCAGTGCGGCAGGTCTGACCCTGAATGACGGGGTCGAGGTGGACGCGCTGGGCCGCACATCAGATGCGGCGATCTGGGCGGCGGGGGATTGCGCGTCATTTCCCCATAAGGGGGGGCGTATCCGGCTGGAAAGTGTGCCCAACGCCATTGAACAGTCCGAATGTGTGGCGGCTAACATGCTGGGGGCTGATGCGCCTTATGAGGCAAAGCCGTGGTTCTGGTCAGATCAGTATGATGTGAAACTGCAAATCGCCGGGCTGAACACCGGCTATGACCGGGTTGTGACGCGGGCAGGCAAGGGGCAGTCGGTGTCATTCTGGTACTATCGGGGGGGGCGTCTGTTGGCAGTGGATGCGATGAATGATCCGCGCGCCTTTATGATTGGCAAGCGCCTGATCGAGGCCGGAAAATCGCCTGACCCGGACCTAATTCGTGACGCCGCCAGTGACCTCAAGGCATTGTTGCGCCCATGAGGATCATCGCCGGACAGTTTCGCGGTCGTGCGCTGGCCTCGGTGGGTAAGGGGGACAAGGGCGCGCATTTGCGCCCGACCACCGACCGGGTGCGCGAAAGCCTGTTCAGTATGCTGAACCATCTTGATGTGATCGAAGGGGCCTGCGTGCTGGACCTGTTTGCCGGCACCGGCGCGCTGGGCCTTGAGGCGCTGTCACGCGGCGCGGCGCATGTGACATTCGTTGATGATGGCCGGGTGGCCGGTGGATTAATCCGCAAGAATATTGCCCTGACCCACAGTGGCGAACAGACAACCCTGATCAAACGCGATGCCACGCGGTTGGCGCCCTGCACCGGGGCACCCTGTGATCTGGTGTTTCTTGATCCGCCCTATGGTCAGGGTCTGGGGCAAATCGCGCTGGAGGGCGCGCGGGCAGGGGGCTGGTTGGCGCAAGATGCGCTGGTGGTCTGGGAGGAAAGTGCGCCTGTAGTAACACCCCCCGAGGGCTTTGTGGTGCATGACACGCGCAAATATGGCGATACGCATATTACGTTTCTGCGCAGTTGATATTTTACCAAGATGGAGCCGCAAAATGGAGCCGCAGAAAACAATGACAGGACTGACAATGCGCCCTTTGCTTGTAATTTTTGATTGTGACGGCGTGCTGGTGGACAGCGAGGTCATTTCGAATCAGGTCTTGCGGGGCAACCTGGCCCGCTATGGTCTGGTGCTGGAACTGGCGGATTGTATGCGGCTGTTTGTCGGCGGCACGATGGCTGGCGTGATGGAAAAAGCGCGCGAACTGGGGGCTGATCTGCCCGACAACTGGGTTGATGAGGTATATGGCGAAACCTATGCCCGTTTGCGGCAGGGCGTGCCGCTGGTCGCTGGTATCCCGGCGCTGTTGGCTGCGTTGGACACGGCTGACATCCCTTATTGCGTTGCCTCGAACGGCAGCGAGGACAAGATGCAGATTACCCTTGGGCAAAATGGTTTGTGGGATGTGTTCAGGGACAGGATGTTTTCGGCCCATACGTTGGGAACCGCCAAACCGGACCCTGATCTGTTCCAGATTGCCGCCCGCCACTTTGGGGTATCCCCAAATGCCTGCGTGGTGATCGAGGACAGCCGCAGCGGTGTGACCGCCGCCGCCCGCGCCGGGATGCGCTGTCTTGGCCATGCGCCACATCACGATGGTGAAGACCTGAAGGCACTGGGGGCAGAGGTGTTCAGGGATATGGCCGAGGTTGCCGGATTACTGTCGCTTTGAAACGCAAATAGCCCGCTTATTTTGCACGGATTATTTACCTTACGGGGAAAACCCTGAAATTATTCCCCGTAAGTCGGATGGAACGTCCCGCCCGGCGAAAGGGTAAATATCTCGACCCCGTTTGCCGTCACCCCGACAGAGTGTTCAAACTGTGCAGACAGCGATTTGTCGCGGGTCACGGCGGTCCAGTCATCGGCCAGTGTCTTGGTCTCGGGGCGGCCCAGATTGACCATTGGTTCGATGGTAAAGAACATGCCTTCCTCAAGCTTCGCACCCGTGCCGGGGCGGCCATAATGCAGCACGTTGGGGGGGGCGTGAAACACCCGGCCCAGCCCGTGACCGCAGAAATCGCGAACCACGCTCATCCGGTGGGCCTCGACATAGCTTTGAATTGCGTGACCGATATCACCAAAGGTGTTGCCCGGTTTGACCACCTCGATGCCCTTCATCAGCGCGTCATGGGTGACCTGGATCAGCCGCTCGGCCTTGCGGGGCAGTTTGCCGGCCACATACATCCGGCTGGTGTCGCCAAACCAGCCATCGACAATCACCGTCACGTCGATGTTCAGAATATCGCCATCCTTCAGCGTCTTGATGCCGGGAATGCCATGACACACCACATGATTGACCGAGATACAGCTGGCATGCTGATAGCCTTT
>DAOUPC010000283.1 GCA_030626365.1 Paracoccaceae bacterium | reverse complement strand
CGTCTGATTGATCTGTAACCTGTTTTTGCACCATTTTGCACCATGGTGGGTTTGGCTGTCGTGATGCAGGCCCCCACCCGGACGGGGGCTGACATTTTTTCAAACCACATGGCTTCTCACAGGTTTCCAAACATTCGCCCTTTGGCAGATCACGGTCCCGGGCCGGTGCGGTCCTTGCATGTTACGCGCCATTCCGTGCGCCACTGAACAAGGGCTTTCGCCATGGCGCAGGGGGTGCGCTGTTGCACTGGTATCGCGGTGCCGGTATTGTTACCGAAATTACCCATGCAAAGGAAAATCATGGCACGCCCGGTCGTTGGTATCATCAGCAATTCCTATCTGATCAACGATCAGTACCCGGTGCATGCGGGCGGCACGATGACATCCGAGGCGGTGGCCCGGGTCGCGGACTGTATGCCATTGCTGATCCCGGTTGATCCACGGTTTCTGACGGTCGATGAGCTGCTGGAAACCTGCGATGGGTTCGTGCTGACCGGCGGGCGGCCAAACGTACACCCCGAAGAATATGGCGAGCCCGAAACCGAGGCCCACGGGGCCTTTGACCGCTGTCGCGATGCGATCACCCTGCCGTTGGTGCAGGCCTGTGTCGAACGGGGCCAGCCGTTCTTTGGCATCTGCCGTGGTTTTCAAGAGGTCAACGTGGCCATGGGCGGCACGCTTTATCCCGAGATTCGCGATCTGCCGGGGCGGATGAACCACCGGATGCCCCCGGATGGCACGCTGGAGGAAAAATTCGGACTGCGCCACTGTGTGACGATGGCCGCAGGCGGGGTGTTTCACAACGTTCTGGGCGCGACGCAGGTAATGACCAACACGCTGCACGGGCAGGGCATCAAGACCCCCGGCGCGCGGATCGTGATTGACGGCACCGCCCCTGATGGCACACCCGAGGCGACCTATGTCAGGGATGCGCCGGGCTTTACCCTGGCGGTGCAATGGCACCCGGAATGGAACGCATGTGACGACCCGGTGTCGCACGCCCTGTTTGCGGCATTCGGCAAGGCGGCCCATGAATGGGTTGAAAATGGCCGGAAACTGCCGTTGCGCAAAACCGGCTGAGCCTGCGTATCTTCGGATATCTGACTACCGCGTGGTTTGAAGAAATGCCCGGCGTTGGGCCATTCAGGCCCCCCTTATATCGCCAGATCAAAGCTGTTGGAAAAGGGCAATGTGCGTGCGCGTTTGCCGGTCAGGTCAAACAGCGCGTTACCAAGGGCGGGCATTGATGGCGGTGTGCCGGGTTCGCCCACGCCGCCCATATGGCGGCTGGTTTCCAGCACTCTGACCTCGGTCGGGGGGCTCGTGTGCATGCGCAGCGCGTCGTAATCGGGGAAATTGAACTGCTCGACCTCGCCTTGCGCAAAGGTGATTTCGCCGAAACAGGCGGCTGACAGGCCATAGATCATGCCGCTGATCATCTGTGCCTGAATGGTGCCGGGGTCCAGTGCAAGGCCCACGTCACAGGCGATCCAGGCCTTGTTGATGCGGATGCCGCCCGTGCCATCGACCACTTCGATCACCTGCGCGACGGGGGTGCCAAAGCTGTAGGCAAAGCCAACCCCGCGCCCAACCCCGTCCGGGGTCTTGCCGGTCCAGCCCGACATCTCGCGCACCGCATCCAGCGTGCCGGCGGATGGGGCGTGTTGCGCGCGTATCAGTTCCAGCCGGAACGCCAGCGGGTCGCGCCCGGCGGCATGGGCCATCTCGTCCACAAATGTGTCGTGAAAGAACCCGTTGAACGAGGCCGCGACCGACCGCCAGAACCCGACTGGCACGTCAAGATCGGCCAGATAGCCGCGAATGCGATAATTGGGGATCCCATAGGGCTGGTTGAACGCCCCGTCCACATGCGCCTTGTCCGGTCCGCCCGCCGGCAGCCCCAGCCACCGGCCCATCGCCTGCTGCGTCGTTGACGGCGCGGCAATCTGACCATCCAGCAGCACCGCCTTGCCATCCAGCAGCGCGCCCCGGAACCGTGCCAGCGCGCCGGGGCGATAGAAATCGTGACGCATGTCTTCTTCGCGTGACCATGTGGTTTGTATTGGTGTGCCCTGCATGGCCATGGCCACCCGTGTGGCATAGACCGAAAAATCCAGCTCTCCGCGCCGCCCGAAGCCGCCGCCCAGATAGGGCGTGTGCAGGGTGACGGCATCAATGTCCAACCCCGCCGCCTTGGCACAGGCCTTTTGCGTGAATGTGGGCACCTGATTGCCGCTCCACAGTTCCAGTGCGGTGCCGGTGAAATGGGCGGTGGCGTTCATCGGCTCCATCGTGGCGTGGGCCAGAAACGGAACCTGATAGGTGGCCTCGATCATGGTCGCGCCTGCGGGGGGGGTATCGCCATCGCCATCGTTGCGCATGGTCGAATTGGCGCTGTCGTCAAAGGCCGCATCGATGCGGGCGAAAATCCCGTTGGTGTCGGGCGGATAGGGGGCGTCCTGCCAGATGATATCAACCGCATCGGCGGCCTGAATGGCCAGCCAGGTGTTGGTCGCGACCACCGCGATGCCATTGCCCAGATCGATCACCTTTTGCACGCCGGGCATCTTTTCAGCCGCCCCTGCATCAAAGGAAACCATGCCCCCGCCCAGCCTGGGGTTGATCCGCAGGGTGGCAAATTTCATGCCCTCCAGCCGTGTGTCGATGCCATAGGGCGCGGTGCCGGTCACCTTGCCTGCCATATCCACACGCGGCTGGGTCCGCCCTAAAATACGCCAGTCCGCGGGATCGCGCAGCGTGACAGAGGGCGGATCGATCAGGGCTGCGGCCTCGGCCAAATCGGAATAGGAAATCGCCTGGCCATCCTGTGCAATCACGTGTCCGGCCCTGGTGGTCAGCGTGGCGCGTTGGACGCCCAGCCGTTCGGCGGCGGCCTGTTTCAGGGTTTCACGCGCGGTTGCGCCCGCTTGGCGCATTCGCTCGAACCCGTCACGCATAGAGGATGATCCGCCAGTCACCTGCATATCGATGAATTTGCCCGCCACGCCCAGTATTTGCGCCATCGAATGCTGAAAGGCGGAAATGTCATAGCCCTTGTTGGGCAGCACCTCGCCCAGCAGGGCGGAATTGTAATAGGCCTTGGCG